>JBEBTM010000131.1:0-9520 GCA_040393745.1 Thermogutta terrifontis
CAAGGAATTGCTCGTCATGGAAACGCTGCCCGAACCGATCCATTACAGCGGCGGCATGGACCAGATTTCCAACGGCGGCACCTTCACGCTCACCCGCGTTTTCGGCACCGTGCCCGTCGAGCCCGATGGGTCGGCGTATTTCGAATTACCGCCGTACCGCAGCTTTTTTTTCATCGCCATGGATCACGACGACAAGGCGGTCAAACGCATGCACAGTTTCACGAACGTGATGCCCGGCGAACTGAACGCCTGCATCGGCTGTCACGAACATCGTACTCAGGCGCCCATGCCGATCGACAAACCGGCCGTGAAGGTTTTCGGACGCAGCCCGGTTCGACCCAAGCCGGTCGACGGGATTCCACAGGTGTTCGATTTCCCACGTGACATCCAACCGATCCTCGACAAGCACTGCGTTTCCTGCCATAACGACGACCGCGCCGACGGGGGCGTGATTCTCACCGGCGATTGGGGCCCCCTCTTTCCGATGAGTTACATGCAGCTTTCGCACCGGAATTTACTCGGCGACAACCGGAACCGGCCGCAGAGCAATTTCGAACCCTACGCCATCGGCAGCACCGCGAGCAGGCTCATGAAACTCGTTAGTGAAGACCACGGAGACGCGAAACTGTCCGCCGAGGAAAAGAAAATGCTCCACTACTGGCTCGAATCCGGTGCCAACTACGCGGGTACCTACGCCGCGAACGGAACGGGACTCATCGGTTGGCATTATCGTAACCGATTGATACGCAACGACGCCGATTGGCCCGAGATGAAGACCATGTCCGAGGCGATGCAGCGGCGCTGCGATTCCTGTCATACACAGGAAGCGAACATGCGGCTGCCCCATTCGATTTCCGAGGAAGGCGTTCGCTTCAATCGGCACTGGATGTTCAATCTTTCACAGCCGGACCGCTCCCGGATTCTCCGGGCCGCGCTGCCGAAAGAACTAGGCGGTTTCGAGCGCTGCAAGGATTTCCATTTCGAAAGCAAGGATGATCCCGATTACCGGGCCATCCTCGCGGGCATCGAGCGGGGTCGGCGGTACATCCTCGAAGAGAGCAACCGTTTCACGATGAAACCGTTCCACGCCAACGAGGCGTACACCCGGGAAATGATTCGATACGGAATTCTGCCCCTCGACCACGACCGAACCAAGACGCCGATCGATCCGTATGAAATCGACCAAAAATACTGGGAATCGCTCTGGTATCGACCGGCTGGTATCAAGAATGGAGAGCGAGTTGGCCTCGCATCCCCGCGCTGACGCTTGGAGCCGGAAGTGTTTTTTCGCTTTTTTTCCAAAAAAGATTAAAGTCTCTGTCGCAATTCGGTTTCGTTTCGCGATAAGTCTGTTGGAAAGAAGAGTCCAAAGTTCATCCCCCCTTCCCCATATTTAAGGAGAACGAACCATGAAAACGACACTGAAATACCTCGGAACAGCGGCGGCCACGATCCTGCTCCTGGCCGTCTTGGCAGGGAACAGTATGGCGGCGGAAACAGCGCGGCGTCGGCCCGGCCCGGGGTATTATCCGCCCCCGCCGCCTCCGGTGCGACATTATCACGGGTATTACCGTCCGGGGCGACCATTGCCACCTCCGCCACCGGCATGGCATGTCCGACCGGGTTATCGGCCCCATTACTACGCCCCGATCATCGTCCGTCCCCGTCCCGTCTTGGGAATCTACCTTTGATCGTCAGCGCGGGGCAGAATGCCAACCGGCCTTTTGCCTCGCACCTCGGGGTGGTTTTATTCCCCTGAGGGTGTCGGCGGCGGCTCAGGGGGCACGGTGCCACGAATTTCATCCGCTGTAATGAATCCGTCCCCGTTTTTGTCCAGCTTCCCGAACAGCGCCAATGCCGAAGTCGAGAGCGTCGGTGCAAATTCGATCAGGGAAACCTGTCCGTCCCCGTCCCGATCCCGGAGCAAAAACCAGGCGGGCACGCCCCGGAGACTTTCCGGCGGCGTGTAATATTTTCGGGCCGCCGGCGTTTGGCGGGCCGCAATCACTTCGGCATAGGTTTCCTCGTCCACCGGCGCAGCGTCCTGTTCCAAGATGTCTTCCGAAAGATCGACGCTCAAGTCGGCGGCGCCCGTCGGTTTGTCGCTTTCGTCTGTCCGTGCCGCTTCCTGGACCGCAGCAGGCTTGGGTGGCGGGGCGCTCACGGGCTTGAAGAACCGGAATTCCGAGGAAACCATCCGCGGTTGATGGTACACTTCCACGGGATTCGGCTTGTGAATGGTGCGATTTCTCCCGTAGAGTCCGAGGAAGCGGACCAATTCTTCGAGCGATATCTTTCCGTCGCCGTCCATGTCGATTGCCTGCGGGGCGCCGGGCATTTTTTTCCATTCCTCCTCCTCGAGCAAACCATCGCCATTGGCATCGTAGCGTTCCATGAGCCAAACGGCGTAGCGAACCACCTTGGCCGGCACACTGGGAGCCACGGTATCCCGCTGAAGGATCGGGGGAAATTCCTCTTCTTCCATCCAACCGGCGGGCGACTCGATTTCCCACAGAGCGGGAACGGACCCACCGAGCAGCGTATCTTCCGCTTTCGCCGCCCCATCGGATTCAGCTTCGGATACCACCGGACCCGGCCTGCCCGGTCGGACGCCACGTCGATTGCGTCCCCGGAGCGCGGGAGCCGGCGTTTCCTCTGCCTCCGCGACAGCCGTTTCCGGCATCGGCGCCGGCGTTTCAGCGGGAGCGGCCTCAGGAGCGGGTTCTTGCCCCTGGGTCGGCCCCGTCAAGATAGCAAATGCCAAGACAAGGCCCGACAGAATTCCGTGGATTACTGAACGTTTCATGGGTTCTCCGATGATTTTCTTCTTGCAACGACCCGCATCAAGCCTATTGTAAGGAAAGGCGGCGTGGGAATCAAGCGATTTAATCCGCGTCTTTCTTTTACCCGCCCGTTTCGTTACAATGAGTGGCACGTCAATTTCTTTTTCCCACCTCTCGAAAAAACGCAACACCATGAAACATTTTGCCATTCTTCCCTTGATCCTGCTGGCCTCGCTATCGGTATCACTTCGAGCCGACGAGACCGCCGATCTGCCGGAATACCTGAACCCGAAAATTACGAGCGTGAACAAGCTCCCGCCGCGCAGCAGTGCCGTGGTGCCGTTCTATAACGGCAACGAAAAAGATTGCGTGTTGCTCAACGGCACTTGGAAATTCGACTTGGTCCAAAAGCCGGCGGATCGCATCGAAGGGTTTGCCCGGCCCGACTTCGACGATTCCAAGTGGCTCAACATGCCCGTGCCGTCGAACTGGCAATCGCCCATGTTTATCGGCAGGCTCAAGGAATATCAGCCTGAAAATCTCGGCGGCTTGGTGGACGATTACCCCATTTACGTGAACACGCCCTACCCGTGGAAACGGACGAACGGAAAATGGACGCCACCGATGATCCCCGAGGACCACAACCCCGTGGGCATGTACCGTCGTGACTTCGAGTTGCCGGCTTCGTATGACGGGAAGAACATCATCCTGCATTTCGCCGGAGCGGAGTCCTGCTATTACGTCTGGGTCAACGGCCAGTATGTCGGTATGGCCAAGGACAGCAAAACGGCGGCCGAATTCGACATCACGAAATACGCCAAGCCGGGTGAAACAAACAAAATCGCCGTGGAGTGTTTCCGCTGGTCTGACGGCTCCTGGCTCGAATGTCAGGATTTCTGGCGGCTCTCGGGCATCCACCGCGACGTGTTCGTGTACGCGCTGCCGAAGGTGCATATTGCCGATTTGGAGATTCATACGAAAGCTAACGAAAACTTTGAAGCATGGGATCTCCATATCAACTTGGACGTTGTATGTGACGATCCTGTTATGAATAATATTGAAGTGAAAGTGGACGGAATCGGTTCCATTGGCCTCAAAGAATATCCGTTTAAGGATCATTTTGGCGATTCAAAACGGGGCAAGATACCGTTTGAGTGGCCAGGACAAACTCCCAAGCTTTGGACGGCCGAAACGCCGAACCTCTACACGCTGGAAATCACCTGCGGCGAGCAGAAAATCACGATGCCCATCGGGTTCCGCAAGGTCGAAATCAAGGACGCCCAATTGCTCGTCAACGGCAAGCCCGTGCTGTTCAAGGGCGTGAACCGGCACGAGCATGATCCCATCACGGGGCATTACATCACCGAGGAATCCATGATCCGGGACATCGAGATCATGAAACGGAATAACGTCAACGCGGTGCGCACCTCGCATTATCCGAACGATCCGAAGTGGTATTATCTGTGCGACAAATACGGATTGTACGTGATCGACGAAGCGAACATCGAATCGCACGGCATGGGTTACGGGTCCGAATCGCTGGCCCACAACCGGCTTTTCGATCAAGCCCACCTGGACCGGACGACCCGGATGTACGAGCGGGACAAGAACCATCCGTCGGTCGTGATCTGGTCCCTCGGCAACGAGGCCGGCGACGGTGTGAATTTCGGCCTGACGAGCCACTGGCTCCGGGAGCATGACAAGAGCCGGCCCGTGCATTACGAACGCGCCGGAACGGGAGCGAATACCGACATTTACTGCCCCATGTACGCCGGGGTGGAGCATACGATCAATTATGCGAAGAACAATCCGAAAAAGCCGCTGATCCAGTGCGAATATGCCCACTCGATGGGTAACTCGACGGGGAATCTGTTCAAATATTGGGACGCCATCCGCGAGTATCCGTCGCTCCAAGGCGGCTTCATCTGGGACTGGGTCGACCAGGGTCTCTTGGCCGATGTGCCGCCGCAGTGGATTGTTGCCGGTCCGGGATTTGCACCGCCGGAAAATAAAAGCGGCCGAACAATACTCGCAACGATTACCGGCGATGTGATCGAAAAAGATGGCAAGAAAGTCCTGTCCGGTTATGCGACGATTAACGATCCGACAAACATCGACGTCAGCGACAAAAAACTCAAGCTCGAAGCCGTGGTGTTTCCACTCGGCGGCAACGAAGGCCCCTTCATCGGCAAGGGCGACACGCAGTTCGGCTTGAAACAGAAAAGCGAGAAAGAAATCCAATTTTACATTCACACGGGCAGCCGCTGGGTGGACGTGACTACCGATGTGCCGAGCGATTGGTTCAATAACTGGCACACGATTACGGGAACCTATGACGGCAAGGAGTTGGCCATCGCCGTGGACGGGAAAGTGCTCAAGACCACGGCCTATACCGGCGGCATCGGCAGCGCGCCGGAACCGGTCGAGATCGGTCGCAACGCCCATCACAAGGGCCGCGTCGTACAAGCGTACATCGCCTCGGCGAAAATCGGACTGGACGGCGTCCCCATCGTTGACATCGAATTTTCCCGCGCCCATTTAGCCGGTACTCTGGAGTTAAAAGAAGGCGCTCCCGAGACTCTGGCGTTAAAAGAAGGCACTCCCGAGAAAAACGCCGGAGTACCGGCTAAATGGTTTTGGGCCTTTGGGGGCGACTTCGGTCCCGTGGGTGTGCCGAGCGACCAGAATTTCTGCATGAACGGCCTCGTCTCCGCCGACCGCATCGGCCATCCGGGTCTCAACGAAGTGAAAAAGGAATACCAGAACATCTGGGTCAAACGCAACGAAAAAGGCGGCTTCGACGTTTACAACGAAAATTTCTTCGTGCCGCTGGATTACGTTGACGGAACCTACGAAATCGTCGCCGATGGAAAACCTGTGTTTAAGGCCGATCTGGCCGATCTTGAAAAAGTCGGCCCGCTCGAAACGAAAACCTTGGTTTGCCCCTTCCCGCCCATTGAGGCAGTCGCCGGAGTGGAATACCTGGTCAATTTCCGTTTCACGCTCAAGGAAGACACGGCGTGGGGTAAAAAAGGCGATCTGGTCGCCTGGGAACAAATTCCGTACCAAGCGTCTGTGGGAACGAAAATCGCCGACAACGACGGAAAGCCGATACGTCTTTCCCCCACAAAATCGATGCCCATCGAAACGATAAAACGCATTGAAGTCATGGGTTTGATTCTCGAGGTGGATTTCTGGCGGGCTCCGACCGACAACGACCGAGGCAACAACTTCGCGGGCCGCCACGGCGTCTGGCGAGACATACCGAACAGTGTCGATGTCCAATGGATTCATTCGACGACCAAAGATGGCGGGGCTGTCGTACAACTGAACGTCGAAAAACCGAAAGACCTGATCGACCCGCCGCGTATCGGGACGCAGTTCACACTGCCCGGCGAATATAATCGGGTCGAATATTACGGACGCGGTCCCGATGAAAATTATTGGGACAGAAAAGAAGGTTCGCCGGTCGGATGCTATACGACGACGGTCGAGGACATGTTCGTTAAGGATTATTCCGAGCCCGGCGAAAACGGTTACCGCACCGATGTCCGTTGGGTCGCTTTCCGGAACGAAAAAGGCGAAGGTTTCCTGTTCCGCTCTTTGCCGGACAAGGAAGACGCCCAAACGCGGGGCTTTGTCAAAGGCAAACTCGATCCGGGCACGATCGCCTTCGGGGCTTCACACTATTCCAAAGCGGAACTGGAACGCTGCGACCATCCGTACAAGATGGTTCCGAGCAAAGATATTTTCGTGAATATCGACCTGGGGCAAATGGGCGTGGGCGGCGACAATTCCTGGGGGGCCCAGACGCACAACGAGTTCCGGTTCAAGGGCACGAAATACACGCTGAAATACGGTGTGATCCTGCTCAAAGCCGGTGACGATCCCGCGGCGATCGTCGGTGCTTTCTGAACGGAAAGGATGAATGACACGGAGCAGGGCTATTCCTCCGGCAGGAGATCGATGACGCTGATTTCAGGGCGGCAGAGGAAACGCAACCGGGGGCCCCAGCCACGTTCCATGCCCGTGCCGCGCGAGACCAACAGTCGGGCTCCGTTGGGGAAAACATGCATACCGGACATGAACTTGCGCGGAACCTGGCTGTCGAATTTGTTCACTTTGATCCGTACGGGCCCGTACCCCGGCAGCGCGAATTGACCTCCGTGGGTATGGCCCGCGAGCATCAAATCCGGAGCCCATTCGGACTTGAGATAATCGTTCACCGCGTAATTCGGGCAGTGGCCGGCCATGACCATGAAATTTCCGCTGTCGGTGCGAGGCCGGTCATTCACGCTACCGGCCGTGTCGCGCGGACCGAGGAGTACCATATCGATGGGGCCCCGGTTTTGATCGATTCCCAGGTTGTCGAAAATATCCGAAAAGAAAACCGGTTCGACCGTGGTTCCTTCGAACATCGCTTTGAACTCGACGTCGTTGGACGGATCGAGATTGCCCGCGATGGCGAAAACCCCCAGGGGGGCCTTGAGTTCGACTTGATGGAATAGGTCGATAAAACGTTCGGGCAAATCTTCCGTGCCCCGAGTGCCCCTGTAGACCTGGAGGTAATCGCCGCCGAGAATGATCAGGTCCGGTTTTTGGTTCATGACTTCCCGGAGCGTTTTCCGTTCGTATTCTCCGATGCGGTCCGTTTGGATGTCCGCGATGAAAACGATCCTGAGAGGCTTCTTGATCTTGGGGTTCCGAATTTCGTATGTTTCCACGACGAAATGGTACGGCTCCCAAACGAGCATGTCGAACCCCAGGGCGAACCCGCAGGCGGCCAGGATGAGTATCGCCACGGCCGTGCGCCGAATTTTGTTACGGAAAAGAAGAACGGCCGCGACGAGCAGGAATGCGCTGCCGTGGTACGTCAGGCCCTCAAGGCAGCACTGGATCAAATGCAACCGACAAAATTTTGCAATGACGACCATGAGAAAGCAGCCCGCCAGTCCGAGTCCGGCCACTCCGGCCAAGGAAAGCCAAAACGGAGGCGTTTTCGGTGCGTCTTGAGTCCGCGGCGGACTATAAGGCGACAGGAGCTCGGCTTCCGATAACCGTGGCCGCCGAGGAGACAGCCAGAAAAACAGGGCCAACCAAAGCAGGACGTCCGCGGCGAACATGAAAAAATGGAACGGTGTCGTGTCCATGGATGAAGCGGGAGAAGGGGAGATCGGCCGTCCGTTGATTCGGGTCGTTTTCTCAATCGACCAGTTTCAATCCGTCGTCGTCAATATCGTACAGCAAAATTTCGTCGGGACAGGCGCTGCCCCGGTGCTTGGAAACGTACATGGCCCGGCGGAAACGAACGCCGTCGCGGATTTTGCCCAGGTATATGATCGTGTTCGCGCCGGCAAGTAAATCGCCTTCGTCCAGCGGTTTTTCGATCATCGCGTCCAGCGACGTTTCTCCGCTCGTGTAGCAGACCAGGCAACCGACGTCTTCCTTGCGGTAAAGGTGTTTTTGGATTTCCGTTTCAAATTCTCGAAAATGTTGCCGGAAGAGATCCCGGGCGACCCAGTCGGCGTCTTTGCGGATGATCTGGTGATAAACGTATTCGAGCAACTCGAACTGGATCGATTCCCCCTGGTGATGGACCGGCTCGATGCCATCAACGACGAAACGACGACCACCACGGATGAAATGACCGTAGAAAAAGGCGATGGTCGCATCCAGGTGCCGGGACAGTTCGGCCTGCCAGTCGTTCCATTGGTCGAAGTCCATATCGCGCTTCGTGACCCTGCGGCCCTTGTAAACCAAGGCCCGGAAGTAATCGCCCAACGGTCGGGCCAGGTCGAAACAATGTTCCGGAACGAATCGGGCTTCGGGATCTTCGTCCGCGAGCGTCCAGTCGAACAGACGCTTGGCGTATTCCCTGTGGCCTTGCGGATCGACCCGGGATGCCATATCGAACAGCACGCCCCGGCGTCCCTCGGCGGCCAGACCGGCCTGGGCGTATTGGAGGCCGAACTGTGTTTTGCCGATGCCGGAAGATCCGACCAAAACGGTCATCGTGCCGGGCAGCAGTCCGCCGCCGAGCCGTTCGTCCAGGCCGGGAATGCCCGTGGACTGGCGTGAGAGAGAGGATGGTTGTGTCATGATGTGAATCAAAGGGTCTATCAATGCCGTAAGCAAGCAACGACCGGCCCCAAGCGTCGAAGCGTCAGAAGGATTTGCGGAAGATGAAATTCGTGTACCAGCAGGGGCCGACCGTGTTCAGGTCGACGTTTTGGAAAACCAGTTCGTCCAAGGCCCGGCAACACTTTGTCACGCCGTCGTTGTCTTCGTACAAAATCCAAACTTCCGTCGGATCCATGTAGTCGACCAAGGATGCCTGCGTTGTCGTGACGAAAAATTGCGACCCGCCCATCTCGCGGGCATGTTCCCTCGCGAAGTAGGCAAAAGCCTGCATCTGCGGGTCATCCAAATGGGCGTTGGGTTCGTCGATCCCGATGAGCGGTACCGGCATGGGATCCTCGAAGAGCAGGAGGTGCGAGAAGAGGCGGAGCGTGCCCTCACTGACCATGTGGGCCGGAAAAGGTTCGGAGTGGTTCGGCATCCGGAAGTAGAGAACCGTACGTCCGGATTCCGTTTTTTCGTAGAAAATGTCTTCCACCCGAGGCATTCGCCCCGCGATGATCTTCAGAATTTGCGGCAACTCGTAATGGTGCCGCTCCTCCATTCGTTTGAATTCCGTGGCAAGCCTTCCTCCCACGGTGGGTTTGATCAGGGGAGAC
>JBEBTM010000132.1:0-9514 GCA_040393745.1 Thermogutta terrifontis
GGTGCTACCGGCCCGGATCATGTTGTACCAACTCCGCTCCGCCTGCGACGCCAGCAGACTCAGCCCGTACTCGGACGCCTCGGCCGTGAAAACCGCGTCGAGCAGAAACTGGGCCCCGTAAACGCTGCACGCCATCCCCCGGCTGCGGACGTAATCCAACACGCCGTCGGATTCACGGTCCGAATGATGACGCGGAACCATCCCGAAGACCAGTGGGAACATGTTCGCATGGAGCGAAGCGTGGTCAGTGCCGATTCCGTCGCGATAACACATTCGGAGCGGATCGTAAAAGGCCCGGTTGACACTCGCGAGAACCTTATCGGCCCGTTTGGCATAGGTCTCGGCGTCTTCGGTCTTGCCCAATTCACCCGCGAGAAAAGCCATGCAAACGAGAGCCTGGTAATGATACGCGTTCACCACGGCGTTGTAATCGGTGAACACGAACCCGTCCGTTTCGCCGCCTTCGGATTTGCCGAGTCCGAGAATTCCCGTGTGCGGCCAGTCGACGATGTCCCGAATTTCCTTGCCACCAAAATGAATCGCCTTCATGAGTTCCGGCGTTTGCTTTCCGGTCCGGGTCGAGATCAACCCCGTCTCCGGATCGGCCAGCGGCAAGAGCAGTTTCGCCTGGAGATCGTCGTAAAACGCCTCGGCGCTCCGAAGATCGCCCGTGTACAGATAATCCGTGTAGGCCATGAGCACGGACTGCAAAATCCACTCCGTGGGCCATGTCGCGTGCCGGATCAAATATTCGTGCGAATGTCGGGCCATGGAATATTCCCGGTCCACGCCATAATGGCAAAGCTGGTTGATAAGCGCGTCCGCTTCGTAAGGAATCCGCTCCCGGTCGCCGTCGACGTACACGCCGCAAAAACTCGTCGCCTTGATCGAGTATTTGCACATGTCCCAAACATCGCCCAGGATGACGTGCTCATGGGAATCGGGTTGAAGATCAAACGCGGAGGCGAAATCGTCGAAGGGATAATGGACCATCTCACTGGAAACGGCTTCGAGGAGATTTATTTCGCGGATGTTTTCGAGTTCGACATAACGAAACGGATACACTTCACCGATGTAATCGGGCATTTTGATCGCCGCAGGACCCGTGTTTCGTTTGTCGGGTCGGAACTTGATCGCATAAGTATGCGTCCCTTTCATCAATTTGAGGGGATAAGCCGCATAACGGATCGAGCCGCCGGGCTTGCGGTCGACACGACCGTCTTTCACCGCTTCGCCGAGATGAACCGTGACAATATAACCGTCCACCAGGCTGAAAACCGTCAGGCGAAGTTGGCCGAAAGCCGCCTTTCCAAAGTCGACAAAAATGTGATTGTCCTTCGGAGCAAAAACATTCGGATGCCGAACCGTTTTCTGGAGCGGATACGTCGCCGTTTTGTAATCGACGAGTTGGTCCGCGGTCAAAAACGCCTTAACATCCGAAAACGGTTGCTCGTCGCCGTTGTTCCAGGTTTTCACCTTCCAGTAGACCACGCTCTTCGTCGGCAGCGGTTCCCCCGAGTAGAGGACGGCGACCGAAGCGTCCGAGTCGACTTTGCCGGAATCCCAAAGGTCGGCACCCTCTTCTAATTGAACGGGGTTCCCTCCCGCCACGATTCGGTACGCCGTTTGAACGACATCCTTCCGGGAATCGTTGACGATCCAGGAAAACGCGGGCCGGCGGTTGTAAATCGTCGCCGTCTGGTAACGTTCCACGGTCTGCCCTAGCTCGTGAAGTTGCACCGTGCTCGGATGTCCGTCGAACCAAACACGGTCGGTGTGTTCGAGCAAGTCGGTCATGAGCCCCGAAGGAGCTTCGGCCCACAGGAATAACGGCGTCGTGGCAACAAACAATATCGCAACAATAAAATATTTCATGGATGTTTCGATGTTTTTCGATTCAGTTCTTCTTTTCCAAAACAAGGTTCGCGTGTCGGCTGAAAACGCCGCGGATATCCGTTGCGTAATCCCGGAGGATTTTTTCACCGAGTCCGTCTTTGTCGCCGAGGCGGTAGAGAGTCCGGGCGAAACCGATTTCGATGAGCGAATCACGGCGGCTCTTTTCGGCCGAACTGCCCTTCGGGTCAGCCTGATCCCATTTTCGTGCGGTTTCCAGGTTGTGATGCGAATATCCCGTCATGCCCGGTTTTTGCAGGTGTTCGGCAATCGCCTTCGCAGCCGATTTGTCGCCGATCCATTCCAGGGCGAGACAACAGGCCCGGTGATGCGAGAAATCGTCCTCGGCTTTGAGCTTCTTCAAAAGGGCGCAGATGACGGGCACCGCGCGCGTGTCGCCCGTCCGGCCGAGCATCATGATATAGCGATCCAACGGACTCGACGCCCAGCCGAACTGACCCATGCCTCGGAAGTTCCAGCCGGAATCCCAGGCGTCGAAATTCCGCACCGTTTCAAGGATCACATCGGCCCCCGTAGGATCGCGCATGCAGGCCAAAACCATGGCGCAAGCAAGACGTTCGCTCGGGTCGGAAGATTTCCCGTACGATTCTTTAAGTGCCGGGATCGAATCCTCCGGATACCAAAGTAGAACCGCCGAACCCTTGTATTCATCGCACAGCGTACGAATGGCCTGGGGAATGTTCGATATATTGTGTCCGTAATTATCCGTGTCCGTGAGCACGCGTTCAGGCAGGTTCCCCACGGCGACAAGATGTTCCTGGACCGGCTTGATGTCGACCGTTCGCGGCGTTTTGCCGTCTTTGACCGCTTTAGCCGCGATGCAACCGAGGGCGTAACCCTGGTTCTGCAAGTCGGGCTGCATTCGCACGATCGGCAGCGCATCCCGGTGGCAGCTCGTGGCCAGTCCGCCGACCATGATACCATCGAGTCCTCGGGCCAACGAGCTCCGGTACGGCACGTCGCAGTACACCCCGGCACGGTGTAAATGCTCGATTTCCATGTACGGCTCGACAGTGTAACCGTGCGTGTCGTAATTGCTGTACGCCTGTAGGATCGTATCGGGGTAAGTTCGTTTATTGACCTGGTCGAGGACGGTGAACGAAAAGTCGCCCACCACGCGCGGACGTTCCCGGGTATCGAGAATCTTGCCGAAATCGAAAGCCCGGGGAAATTTCTCTTTTCCGTACACGAAAACGTGCGTAACATCTTCGACGTCGGTTTCATCGACGTACATATAGTCGGTGTTCGTGTAGGACGCCCCCAGATTTCGTGGCGGCAGACCGTGGCCCTGGACGGCGATTTCCCGGTCGTCAACGCCTTCGATTTCCGCTCCGGCCGACTGTGCGATGCAGCCGTTTCCCGTGGCGTCGATGACCACCTTGGCTAAAACGACTTTCGGACCGTCCTTTGTGGAAATCAACACGCCTTTAACCGTGGTCATGTCGCCCTGGATTTCGACAAGCGTGCCGCTGCCGAGAACGCCGTACCAGACGTCCGCGCCGGCCTCGATCAGCTTGGACCGCCACCAATGGCAGCGTTGTTCGATGTTCCAGGCATTCTGACCGTCCTGGACTTCCTTGGTGAACCCGACGCGGTTCCCGTACCAATAAATCGAGATCGCCCCCGCCGTACCCGTCCCGCCCAAATCGTGCAAATACTCCAGGACGAGCGTTTTCGCCCCGTGCCGCGCCGCGGCGATGCCCGCCGGGCTGCCCGTGGTGCCGCCGCCGACGACGACCACGTCATATTCGCCGACCACGGGAATTTTCGTCGCGGGCAGTTTTAATGTCTCCGCCGCACTACGAAACGGTTTGACGTTACCCTGGATTTCACGCACTTCGCCGGGCGTCTTTTCGTGGTTTTCGCTCATCTCGGGAAACGCCTTCAGTGGCTGAAATTTGAACGGACCTTCCGTTTCCCGTGATTTGTTCGCTGCGGCCGACGCGACCAAATTGGTTCCCAATTCACGCCCCCGGGCCATGTCTTTGAATGATGTGGAAAAATGCTGGTACGAGGCCAAAACGAAAACGCCATCCGATGTAAATTGCTGGTCGGGATCGAACGTGGCCAAACGGACTTGGTTTTCCAGGGCGTTGCGTATTTCCAGATCGCCTTGAAGGCATTTTCGTCCGATTTCGTCGTCGACGGTGAACGTGTAGCGGATGATCGGATACACGCCGGTTTTCGTTTTCGCCGGGTTGGGCCACGCACTGTAGAACGGTTCGCCCATGATCTCGAAAGCCGCCGCTTTCAGGAGCGGAAACTCGGCCACGTCGATCGTTTTCGGTTCGCCGCCGATGACGACGAATTCGGCCGTGTAGGGAGTTTCCTGAAGCTTCTTGCCGCCTGCCGACGACCAACGCGAGAAAATCGGCGATGTAACGAAAACGTTGCCCGCGCGGACGATTTGCTTTCCCGAACGTCCGGCGATCACGGCTCCGACGGTTTTGTCCTCAGAATCCCGGATCGTTGCAAGGCAATAAGTTCCGTACAAAAATTTCACGCCGGCTTCGGTCAACGCCTTATCGAGGACCGTTTTGACGTGCATCGGACGCGGGGCCGGGTGTGTATACCGTGTTTCGTTTTCTTCGAGCCAGGTTTTCGAATCCGGAGCCAGGGTCGCGTCGGGTAGCAGGATGATTTCACCGAGCAGAACCCGTTTCGACGTCGCCGTTTTTTTAACGGCGAGTTTGACATACCGGCATTTAACCGGCTTTTCCAGGGTGAAACGAAAATCGTCGACGCCGTCCCGGACCCGCTTGCCACCATGTTGCAGTACGGCCGAACCGGATTCGGTCCAGGTTTCAGCATCGCCGGAGGTTGAAATCATAACGGAATCAACGACGAAATCATCGGCCCGGTGAAAGGCGAGCAGGGACACGAAGCCGATGTCCTTCGACTCGCCCAGATCCAAGGTCACCGTGGCGTTGCCGTTGACTTGCAGGCTTTCATCGACGGGACTGGCCGAAACGCCGTCTGTGAGTCTGTTCCGCTTGGCCGTTTCCGGATGGGAATCGTCAAGACCTTCGGCCACGGCATATTCGAACGGAATTTTTTTCTCCGCCTTGAGAATCGCCAATGAGGACGGCGCCGGTTGGCCCCGGTTGGGGTCGTTGTAAATCGCCGTGGTCAGGGGATCGTCAAGCTTTACGTCCGGTTCCAGCCAGAGCCTGAGTGTCGCGGTCATATCCTCGCCCAGATAGGGTCGATCCGTGATGAGCAGTACTGAAGCCCCCGCCTTCCGGGCCTCGATGGCCGCGGCCACGCCATTGGTCGTGCCGCCGACAATAAGCAGGTCGACATCGTAAGCTACGGGAAGCTCCTGCTCGGGTAACGTAACGTATTTTTCCTGCGAAGCGAGCGGCGAGGCTAAAAGCAGGATTACAGCGAATAAAGGCACGAAAATTCGGAGGTATTGCATCATCATATTACGTTTTTGAGGCGAGTGATTCCGGTACTGAGAAACAGAAAAATATTGAATTCGGCACTATTTTGTCTTCCCCTCGCAGGCGGGAATGACGAAACTCCGTAGTCGATAACGCTGTGGAGGCGTTCTTTCATATTCTACCCGAACGGACCGCGAAATTGTGTGGGACAGACGTCCGCCGCCTCTTTTTTTTCGAAAACCGCTTGCTTTTACCGGGGAATGTATTCTATACTTAATGGTGATATTCCGCCCGAATTGCCACTTTTACCATTTCTATCTCCATGCAACTCTCCATTGTCATTCCCGTCTACAACGAAGAAGAAAGTTTGGCCCAGCTTCACCGTGAAATCAGCGAGGTTGCCGAGGCCCATAAATATGAGCTCGAAATCATCTTCATCGACGACGGCTCCAAGGATCGAAGCTGGGAAATCGTGGAGCAGCTTTCAAAGCAGGATGTCCGGATTCGTGGGATTCGTTTCCGACGGAATTTCGGGAAAGCGGCGGCGCTGAATGCCGGTTTCGAGGCGGCCCGGGGCGATATTGTCATGACCATGGACGCCGATTTGCAGGACGACCCGCATGAAATCCCCGGATTTATCACTATGATGGGAACCAGTTTGGACGTAGTCAGCGGCTGGAAACAGGTCCGACACGATCCCTGGCACAAGGTCATTCCGTCGCGGTTTTTCAACGGTATGGTCAGCTACATGACCGGCGTGAAGTTGCATGATCATAATTGCGGCATGAAGTGTTACCGCCGGGAAATTTTCGACGAAGTGACTCTGTACGGCGAATTGCACCGCTTCGTACCTGTACTGGCCGCGGCGCGGGGGTTTCGGGTCGGCGAGAAAGTCGTTGCCCACCGTGCCCGACAATACGGGCAGTCGAAATACGGTTTTACCCGGTTCATCAAGGGCTTTTTGGATCTTTTTACCGTTTGGTTTCTCACGGGTTACGGCCAACGGCCGCAGCATTTGATGGGCACGCTCGGACTCATCGCCATGACGGTCGGCCTTTTCCTGCTGACGTATCTGGCCGCGATTTGGGGCGTTTCCCGGCTCGGCCTTGAGAGCTTGGCCTGCCTGGGACTCAACGAACCGGTCAGCATCGGTAATCGTCCGGCCGTGCTCTACGGCGTGGCATCGTTGCTTTTCGGCGGGCAACTTTTATCGATTGGCGTGATTGCGGAGTTGTTTGTCGCTTATCAGAACCGGATTTCCAAGGGGTATTCCGTAAAATCGACAATTGGCGAATAAACAACCGTCCGCGTTTTGCCGCTTTATTACGTCGCCTCTTCACCGGGGCGGCGTTTTGTGATCTTCCCGGACCACTTCAGGAGCGATTTCACAATTCGTTCCAATGCAGGCACCGCACATCCTCGCTGGGGAATGACGACCAGATCAAAGCCCGCAAAATGAGCGGCGTTTTTGCGGAATACCTCACGGATGAGTCGCTTCCAGCGGTTGCGTACCACGGCGTTGCCCACTTTGCGCGATACGGAAAGCCCCAACCGGCCCTGCGGTTGATGGCCGGGAATCATCAGGACGATCAGTACGCCGTCCGCCGCCGAACAGCGAGCCCGATAAACCCGTTGAAATTCGGGCGTTTTTCGTAAGCGATGCTTTTTGGAGTAATTCTGGGGCATAAACGGTGGTAACATCTCGCTGATATCCGTGTTGCTGGCCTCAATGCGGCGACGAAAAAACAAACTGGGCTTGCTGGGATGTTTTTAGTGAATATAATGATTGCATGGAAAATTCACCCCCGCCCTTCGATATGCTAGCCAACCGTCGGACCATTCAGTGGTTACTGGTTCCTTGCATGCTTTTGCCGGTAGGGATGGTCTTTCTGTTTGCCTTTGGTCGGCTCTTTGGGATGCTCGGCGATCCGATTTCGGCTTTGGTGCTCGATGGGATTGCCTTGGGGTTCGGACTGATTTGGCTCCTGGGACTTGTGACGCTGTTGTTTAGTTTGGCGATGGCATTTTTGCAGCGGGACCGTTAGCATTGATACTCGACGGCAAAACGGGGATCAATGGTCGACATTGATCGTGATTTGATCGACGACACCGAGGATGGAATTTGCGAGCGGGGCCAACGTATCACCGGCCAAATTATCATCAGCAATCTTGATCCTCGCGGCATCGGCACCGCCCAGTCCCAGCGTGGCATCGAGCGGACGCCAAACGCCATCGATGAGCACTTCGTTCCAGAGATGAAACACCATCGCGGCCTGGGCTTGGTTTTTGCCCGGCTCCACTTCCGCCGAACCGGCCAAGGGGGTATAAACGAGTCCCATGGCAAGTCGAGCCGGGATTCCCTTCACGCGGCACAATGCAGCCAAGAGCACGGAAAACTCGCTGCAATCGCCCTGCCGGGTTGCTAAAACGTCCGAGGATGACGCAAACGCCATTGAAAACGAGGTTTTTCGAATGGCATCGTGAACCTGCCGTTCCAAAAGTACGGCGGCTTCCCAGGCGGAAAGCCCCGTGGTGTCTATTGTTGCAGCCCACTCGATCAGCCGGGGATCTTGGAGATTGACAAGCTGCCCCGAGGCCAAGTCGGCGAGGTTCGGCTCGGCTTTGGCGTTTTCGTATGCCATATTGCCCACGGTCGGTGGCTTATGCGCGACGGCGGACCAGACCGTGATTTGTGCAATGCTCGGGTCGGTTTTACTTTCGACAAGGGCTTGAAACGGTGTGGTCGGAAAGCGGTCCCGAGGCGTTCCCGAGGCCGTTTTCACGACGAAACGCAACACCGGTGTTTTGTGCGGCAGAAAAAGTCCTTGGTTGAGCGGCACGATTCCGAGCAAACCCAGTTCGACCTGCGGCGGTTCTTTGATGTTGGCCAAAGCTCGTTCCTTGGAAACGCGCACGGCACGCATCGTCTGCCCGCCTGGTACAGCCATTTCGCTTTGAACGACCCGGCCTTGGGCGTCGGTCCAGAGAATTCCTGTCACAGGCGGCGCGAGAGTCGGTTTCTCGCCTGCACTCTCCGGTTCGAACACGTCATTTTGTACCGCAATACGCAGAAGGTTCCAATTCTGCCCGTTCCAGGAAATCGTTTCAATTTTTCCCGCCGTGAGCGTGGCGTCGTAAATCCGTTGGAGCGAAGGCTCGAAGAACCGGAGCTTCCGAATTCCACCCGAGACCATCGGTTGTTTCCGGAGAGAATCGATGATCGCTTCGGGACCGAGAACGCCGTGCGTCCAAGGCCGGGAAACATCGCCCTGCACGCCGGAAATCGCCAGTCGGGGGGGGGGCGTATCGTCAATAACTTCCAACCGGGTTCGAATCGGATCGACACCCCCGCTGAGCTGCATTTCGCAGGAGCGGAACTCGGGCGACTCCGCGGGCAAGATTCGGCTTCGGGAATCAATGGTCATAGAAACGTCGAAACGCTGGCCATGCCGAAGAACGGTCAATCGGCTCTGGGATTCGTAGCGCTGGAACCGCCTTTCTCCATCGGCTTCCTGCGTCAGCGAGGTTCGTTGAACCCCGGCGGATTTACCGGCCAGGGTCAGTTCCTCCCAATATTCGCCGCCATCGACGGGAAACGAGTCGTTCAAAACGGTATCAACCTTCCGGCAACCGGTTAGGAGGAGAAGCAAGACTAGACTCAGCGGGGGGGCAATCCGGGACATGGAAACATCCGTGAAAGGGAAGCGGAAATCGGTACGAATCCACACCATTATATAACGCGACCTGTAAAGAGCAAGTTTATGGATGCCTTAGGCCCCCTTTTCTTTGTTCGGCCATGCGTTACGATGAAAGCGGAGTTGATTTCCATCCTTTACACGCTAACCGACCCTTTCGATGACGGCCTTTCAGCATTGCATTAACCCGAACTGTGGCAAAGATTACGGTATCGAAGAGATTCATCACGCCTGCCCGACCTGCGGTGAGCTTTTGGATGTCGAATACGACTGGAATCGCATCGCTCCCCCGAAAAACCTGAAGCACTTCGAAGGTTACTGGAGTCGCCGGTCCGATCCGCACCGGTTCAGTGGTGTTTGGCGGTTTCATGACCTGCTCCCGTTCTTGCCTATTGAAAAATGTGTCACTATCGGCGAGGGGCAAACGCTTCTCCAAAAGGCCCACCGGGTCGCACCTGATGTTGGCTTGAATACCGAAAGTCTGTACCTTCAGTATGAAGGCATGAATCCTTCCGGCAG
>JBEBTM010000133.1:0-9505 GCA_040393745.1 Thermogutta terrifontis
GAGAGCCCCGTTGACCTGGTCGAGCATGGAGGCGAGATTCACGTTCATCGCGTCCTTTTCACCACGCACCTTGACCCGTTCGCGCCAGTCGCCCTGCGCGAGTTTCGTGGCGAGGGATTCGACATTGCGAAACTGTCCCAAGATTTCGCCGAGTGATCGGGCCAGGTCGCCGACCTCGTCTTTACGATTCAGATCCGTTCGCGGAATTTCGATGGAGAGATCACCTTCCCGGGCAACGACGCCGATCGCGGCACCGATGCCGCGGGTAATATTCAGGGCGACCGTGATCCCGGCGGCAACGGCCAAGAGCACTGCCAAGACGATCACCACGGAGATGATCGTGCTGGCAGTTTGCACCATTGAATTCATGTCTTCCTGTGCGGTCACGGCCGTGACGTTGGCGTGTTCCAACACCGTTGCCATGGCGTCGACGATTTTATTTCCGGTCGTGGCGAACTCGCCAAACAAGGCGTTTTGTTTCTCGACGATTTTGATGAAATTCCCCACTTCGACGTGCCAAGCGTTGAAATGCTCGAGCGCCTCGGCCGTTTCCTTCGCATTGGCCGGCGTCGCATAGGATTTGACGAGACCGTCGAGGATTTTTTTCGTCTTTTCGAACGCATCGTCGACGGCTTTGTTGGTTTCGAGCAGCCGGTTCATGTCCGTGATGGAAACCTGTTCCCGGGTCAGGCGACGGCAATATTCGACCAGTTCCAGGACTTCGCCCAGTTCACGTTGGCGCGTGGCAAGACGCTTGGCCGTAAATTCCTTGTTTTCTCCGTCGACCGGGATAAGCTGTTGTTCTCTCTCGATATTGGCGTCCGTCGTCGCAATGACCCGCTTGATGGCCTCCTGGACATTATTGGCCATCGTTACGCGTTTTTTGGCCGATTCCAAGGCCTTGTCTTGCTCGTTGGCCCAACCGGTCGTCAACTGGGCATAATCGGGGAAATACTCGTTTTTGATGGCTTCACACAACTTGATATCGTCGGCATCCTGCTTGTTGTTCGGATCAAGGTTGCCGATGATCCGATCGACCGCGTCGGTCAGGTCGACTTTGATGACTTCGATGGCGTCGTCCAGGAAATCGCGATAGGAATTTTCGGTCGTTTTCTGTGCATTTTCCTCAATATCCTTGCCGTACAGCCCGCGCACAGCGTTGTAGCGGGCCTGGTAGACGTATCCGTTGACGATTTGGGCATCCGTTTCGATGTCTTTTTGCTTGGCCGTCGCATCGGCGTAGCGGTCGGCCTGCCAAAGATAGTAAACGCCGGTCAAGCCGACCGCAAGGAGCAACAGGGTCAACAGGCCGAAACCGAGCAGCAGTTTTTTTCCGATTCTTAAATTCGAAAGCATGGTGTTTCCTCAGGTTGGGGGTGGGTAAATTTTCGGCAGGTCGGAAAAACGGATATCCGCTTGAACTCAAAAGGACCGATCTTACGCAAACTTGTTACCGTCTTACGTTTCCGATCGTATACGGGGTTGGCATGGACAATAGAAAACGGCGTTTTCAATCTTGCCGCGAGCAGCAAGGTTCATTCGATGAATATCATAGCTTATGAACCCCGAAAACGACGTTTGGGAATTCCAGGAAATCGAAATTATTTTTGCCCGTTATTAGGACCGGATAGTTCTTGTTCGATTATGTGAATTGTAACAGGAACACGTCCGGTCATTTATTCGTGCAATATTCTTGTTCCTGATCGTGTATGACAACTCATTTAATGCGCGATCCGTTTGTCGATCTGATGCTTCGGTTGGCTGTTGTTCCGATTTCCTAAATCCATCAAGATATGCAAATTCGATGCCACTCAACAAACGACGTCGACTGTAAGATTCGACCCTTCGGCGACTGTATTATTTTGCCACGTTTTGCATCAATTTGCAACTGAACGATTGATGTTTGAACGAACTTGGATCATTTCGCTGATCTTGGAATTTCGTACGATCCAAACGGCACAAATGTTCATCTCGAAGACGATAGATATTCGTGCATGTAATCAGTCGGCTTGGATAGAGAATAATTTATGCCTTGTCCGAAGTGAATGAAGAAAATGCAAACTTATGCGTCGCCTCGGTCATCGTGTTTCGATATCTCATCGTCGTCGGCGTTTTGTCGGCGGTGCAATTGACGTTGTATCTCGTTATCGAGTTGACTGAATACCGGGATCGGGCGGTCAAAATCCTGTCGAGGCTGCTGGCTTTCGTTTGACAGCCGAATGTGCCCGAATCCCTTCGGACGACCGGCTTTTTCCCGGAGATTTTTTGCAGAATGGACTGTTTCATCGTTTTTGAGCCGTTATATTTCTGTATATTTATAGGAAGTTTTGCAGTAAAATAGAACAATCCAGGAAAACCGAACGATCCAAGCAACACAAATTTTGATCTGGCATTGTATTTGCATTTGTCGCATGTTAGTATTCATGTTGAGCCCGGCAAAACAATGGGACGGATTCAATAGCGTTGACCGTTCTCTATGAGTGAACGTATGGATGTGAGAATGGCAGGAGTGTGTGGGACGATGTGAATCTCCCAATCGTTCCGTAGGGCCGTTCCTGCAAAAAAATAAGGCCCAAGGTGTGTAAATAGCATTTTTATGAAGATTTTATCTTGTATTGTCGGCAGGATATTCTTGCCGCATTCTTTCGTTCACGATTCCTGGAAAATGCCGAATAGGGTAGCCGTGAAGGAATCTGCTGGCGCCACCCATAAAATGAGCGGCATGTCATCCAATCCGAAACAACGGGTCGTCATGTCGAATTGAAGGCAGACTATCAGCAGGTTCGGATTAACGCATGTCTTCGAAGCCCTGTTTGAAGCCGTGGAGCTCATGGCGAAGAATTCGTCATGACTCCCCGGTTTTTTATATGCCGTCTTTTCATGATGTTATCAATGCGAAAAGAGTGATTTTGGAAGCCACAGAAGAGCAAGAACAAGGTCGAAGAAAAACTCACAACCGAAGACGGTTCAGCATTCACGAAGCCGGATCATGAAAGTCATGCAACGCATGGCGTGTTTCGAGTGTTGAAGCCTGCCACTCCTGCTTTAAGTCCAGTTAAATAAAATATCATCTTAGCCGATTGAACCATCCGGATCGTTATTGAAATGACAGACGCTCATCTTTCAAACATGGAATCACAATGCTTTCAGGTATTGGGAAAATCCCGAATTTTATTTTGGACTTATTGCCCCACCAGCCGACATATTTCGTTTTGCGGCATTTCTTCCAATGAAAAGTATTTCGGGTGCAACCAACCCGTCTATTCCTTGGCGTGGAAAGAATTTTTGGAAAGAATGGTCCATTCGCAGGATCGAGACGTCTTGGATACGGAACTCACCGATGCCGTAAACGAATCCCGACCGCTCAATGCGACCTTCCGCATCAAGCCGGTCGGTCAGGATGAATGGGAAACGATGGAAGCCTTCGCCGAAATAAGCGATACGAAAGAGGGCGGCGCGGTACTGGGCGGCGTGATGCATGGAATCATCGCGGCAGGGCTCGACAGCAAGACCGACAATTCGCAGATCCAGGCTCTGCGTACGAAACTCGAACAGCTTGAACAGGCCGAGGAGCGGACGCAGATCATGCTCGACGCCACGCCGCTGTGCTGCAATTTTTGGGATGAAAACGGTAACAACATCGACTGCAATCTCGAAGCCGCGAAACTGTTCGATCTGAAAAGCAAGCAGGAATACATTGATCGGTTCATGGAGCTTTCGCCGGAATTCCAGCCCGACGGACAGCTCTCCGGCGAAAAAGCGGCCGAAAAGGTCGCCGAGGCGTTTGAAACCGGAAAGTCCGTGTTCGAATGGATGCATCAAAAACTTGACGGTACGCCGATCCCTTCGGAAATCACGCTCGTCCGGGTCAAGCAGGGCGAAAAATACATCGTCGCCGGTTACACCCGGGATCTGCGCGAGTTCAAAAAGATGCTGGCGAAGATGAACGAGGCCAACGAACGGGCCCAGATCATGCTCGACGCCACGCCGCTGTGTTGCAATTTTTGGGACGAGAACTTCAACAACATCGACTGCAACCAGGAAGCCGCGAAGCTGTTCGACTTGAAAAGCAAGCAGGAATATCTCGACCGATTCATGGAACTCTCGCCGGAATACCAGCCCGACGGACAGTTATCCAGCGTCAAGGCTGCTGGGATGGTCACCGAGGCGTTCAAAAACGGCCGGGTCGTGTTCGAATGGATGCACCGCAAACTCGACGGCGAACCGGTGCCCTCGGAAATCACCCTGGTTCGAGCCAAGCACGGCGATCATAACATCGTCGTCGGCTATACCCGGGATCTGCGGGAATCGAAACGGATGCTGGCCGAGATGAACGAGGCGAACGAACGGGCTCAGATCATGCTCGACGCCACGCCGCTGTGTTGCAATTTTTGGGACGAAAATTTCAACAATATCGACTGCAACCAGGAAGCCGCCGATCTGTTCGACCTGAAGGACAAGCAGGGATATCTCGACCGATTCATTGAACTCTCGCCGGAATACCAGCCTGACGGAAAGCCGTCCGGCGAAAAAGCCGGCGCGATGATTACCGAGGCGTTCAAGAACGGTCGGGTGACCTTTGATTGGATGCACCAGAAACTCGACGGTACGCCGATCCCTTCGGAAATCACGCTCATCCGAGTCAAGTGGGGCGAGAAATTCATCGTCGCCGGTTACACACGGGACATGCGCGAATTTAAAAAAATGCTCGCCGAAATGAACGAGGTGAAAGAGCGTATCCAGATCATGCTCGACGCCACGCCGCTCGGCTGCAACATCTGGGACAAGGACTTGAACAATGTCGACTGCAACCAGGAGGCGGCGAACCTGTTCGGATTAAAAACCAAACAGGAATATCTTGACCGGTTTTTCGAACTGTCGCCGGAGTTCCAACCGGACGGACAGCGATCCACGGACAAGGCGCCCGCCATGATCCACAAAGCCTTCGAAACCGGGCGGCAGGAATTTGAGTGGATGCACCAAAAACCCGACGGTACGCCAATTCCGGCTGAAATTCTTTTAGTCCGGGTCCGCTGGGGCGACCGGGATGTCGTGGTCGGTTATACCCGGGATCTTCGGCAGTTCAAAAAAATGCTGGCCGACATCAACGAGGCCAACGAGCGGACGCAGATCATGCTCGACGCCACGCCGCTCTGCTGCAATTTTTGGGACGAAAACGGCAACAACATCGACTGCAACCTCGAAGCGGCCAAATTGTTCGATCTGAAAGATAAGCAGGAATATCTCGACCGGTTCATGGAACTTTCGCCGGAATACCAGCCCGATGGCCGGCTTTCCAGCGAAAAAGCCGCCGAAAAAGTCGGCATCGCTTTTCGGGATGGTTATGCCCGATTCGAATGGATGCATCAGAAACTCAACGGCGAACCGGTGCCCTCGGAGATTACGTTGGTTCGTGTCCGGCGCGGCGATCGGGACATCGTCGTCGGATACACTCGGGACATGCGTGAGTTCAAAAAGATGCTGGCCGAAATGCGGGATGCCGACGAGCGGACGCAGATCATGCTCGATGCCACGCCGCTGTGCTGCAATCTCTGGGACGAGCAGTTCAACAACATCGACTGCAACCTCGAAGCCGCAAAGCTGTTCGACTTGAAGAGTAAAGCGGAATACCTTGAACGGTTCATGGAACTCTCGCCGGAATTTCAGCCCGACGGTCGACCTTCCGGCGAAAAAGCCCGGGAGATGATCGTCAAAGCGTTCGAAACCGGCCGGGTCGTGTTCGAGTGGATGCACCAGAAACTCAACGGCGAGCCCGTGCCTTCGGAAATCACGCTGGTCCGGGTCAAACGGGGCGATGCTTTCATCGTGGCCGGCTACACCCGGGATCTTAGGGAACTCAAGAAAAATGAGGAAGCCCTCGAACTGGACCGGACACGGACGAACAACCTGCTCCAATTGGCGCAGATGACCAACGCGCCGGAAGACGAAATCGTCGATTTCGCGATCAAATCCTGCGTTGGACTGACGAAAAGCACGGTCGGTTATGTCGTGCTGCTTGATCCGTCGCTGGACGTGGTGCCGTTCCGGTCGCTGGTTCTCGATCAATCGATGCACTGCCTGTTGCCGGTAAAAGACGAAGCCGGTATTCCGCACACGATTTCGCCGCGTCTGACCGAGTGCCTCGAAACGGGCCAGGCCGTGATTCACGACGATTTCGCCGCGTTGCCGGGCCACAAGTTTCCCGCAGGGCATTTCGAGGTTCATTCCCACATGAACCTGCCGATCAACGACGGTGACAAACCCATCGGGATCATCGGCGTCGGCAACAAGGAAATTCCGTACACCGAAATGGACGTCAAGCAGTTGACGCTGATCGCCCAGGGGCTTTCAAGCCAGTTGAGCCGGAAACGGTATTCGGAAAATCTGGAAAAGGCCAAGATCGAAGCCGAAAAGGCCAACAGTGCCAAGAGCGAATTCCTAGCTCACATGAGTCACGAAATCCGGACTCCGCTCAACGGCGTGATCGGTTTGTCCGACCTGCTCATCGGCACTCCTCTGAACGAAAAGCAGCAGGAATACACCCGGCTCATCAACGATTCGGGCAAGTCGCTCTTGTTCCTGATCAACGACATTCTCGACTTTTCGAAGATCGAGGCCGGAAAACTGGAGATCGATTCCGAGGATTTCGATCTTCCGGCGACCGTCGAGTCCGTCCTGGGTATTCTCGCCTCCCGGGCCGGAGGAAAGAATCTGGAACTCGGCATCACGTTTTGCCCTTGGTTGCCGAAAATCGTGCGCGGCGATTCCGGACGTATCCGGCAAATCCTGCTCAACCTCGTAAGCAATGCCGTAAAATTTACCGATCGGGGTGGCGTTCGGATCGCGGTCGACATTGAGGCAATCCTGGAAACCGAAGTTCTTTTCCGTTTCAGTGTCATTGATACGGGCATCGGTATCCCGGAAGACAGGATCTATCGCTTGTTCAAGGCTTTCTCACAGGCCGACGCTTCTTCGGCAAGGGTTTACGGCGGCACCGGTCTGGGGCTTGCGATCTCAATGCAGCTTGTCCATCTCATGCGCGGCGAAATCGGCGTCGAGAGCGTGGAAGGTCAAGGCTCGACATTCTGGTTCAACGTGCCGCTCGGCTGCGACCCTTTGACGATCCGCTGCATCGAAAGCCGGGGAAGCGACTGCGTTTCGAAAGAAGATGGAACTTGCGCCAATATCGACGGGGATTTTTGCGTCGCCTTCGCCCACCACGGCATCGGCGACCGCTATAAACTTTCCGGATTCCGCGCCCTGGTCATCGACGAAAACGAAATCCAGCGGGAAACGATTCGGGCTCAACTGGAAAATTGGGGACTCGACTGCAACACCTGTTCTTCCGGCAAGGAAGCGATCACACTTCTTGGAGAAAAGAAACGCAAGATCGATCTGCTGATCGTCGACAACACCCTGGCCGACGGCACGGCCATGGATTTCGTTCAAAATTTCCTCGGCCTGCAAAAGAAAAAAACCGTCGAGATCCCGAAAATGATCCTCCTTCGACCGCTTTCGGAAGAATACGACCGGGATCTGCTGGAAACCTGTGGAGCCGAGGCCGTCAGCAAACCGGTTTTCTCTTCCGCCCTTTTCGACGCGGTCATGAACCAGCTTTTCGCCTCGGAACAGCGGACAAAGACGGGGGTCGGCACGGCCCTTTCCGGAAAATCGACGTCGACCGAAGCGCCTTCGAAGGAACCGGTTGGCGCCTCGTCGAAATCCTACCTGGCCGGTAAAATTCATGTCCTGGTCGTCGAAGACAACCGTGTCAATCAAATCGTGGCCCGGAACCTGCTGAGCGAAGCCGGCTTTTCCAGCGACATTGCCATCAACGGTTTCGAGGCTTGCGACGCCGTTCGCCGGTCCCACTACGATATCGTCCTGATGGACTGTCAAATGCCTGAAATGGACGGCTACGAAGCGACCGACCTGATCCGGAAATGGGAGCGGGAGCATGATAAAAAACGTATCCCGATCATCGCCCTCACGGCAAATGCGACCCGTGAGGACGTCCAAAAATGTTTCGATGCCGGAATGGATGCCTATTGCAGCAAACCGATCAACCCCGAAGCGATGATCCGCCTGATCGAAGAATGGCATGCCAAAAGCAATGGATAAAACCAAACACCCGTTTGCGCGGTGCTTAACTTACGGAATTCTAAATTTGTGAAACTGCCATTCACAATCGGTAGCTCAGTCACAATTCTTAAATTAATATGCAAAAATCAATAAAGCCCGATTTGACAAAATAGTATGGACTCTATTCATTCGTCACCTCCTCTCAACTCTCGAACCAATGCAATGACTTTGACGGTAAAAATACACATGCTGTTTGTCTTTTAGCTGCCGCTGGTTTTTTTGGTGGTGGGGGGTCACTAACTTTCATGCGGCAACGTCGCAACTCAAGACCTCTTTGGAAAATTGTAGCGTCCCACAAAACAAATCATGCGACCGAAACAGTGACGATTTGAATCTGGAGCACAGTGCCTGCCATGTGAATCAGAACGGGCGAGGTCGCTATCTGATTCTGTTTGGCGCTAAAGTTAGCCAGCGTCAAAGTCCGTTGTCGGCGAAATATCAATCGCCGTCGGTCTTTTCCACGCAAGTATTCAAACATGAATACAATGCCAATCGCGGCATTCAATCTTTTTATGGTGCAATCCGGCCTCACCTTTATTTAGGTGTATTGCTGATTTAAAGACGAAGGAACCACCATCATACGTTATTGGTTTCTTTTCTTACGCCCTGTTTTATCGTGCTGTAGGAACACGATATATTTACGCTTTGAACGCTTCCAGCACCTCATGGCGCGGCGGCAATCTTCAAACAATCAGCAACACAACTCATAATCATGGATCGTGGAACAATCATTAGGCTCGTCTTCGGGGCGGGCGTCCTTCTGGCTGCCGTTGCGCTCAACGATATACGGAAAATCGTCATGTTCGTTGACTCTCAGTCGGTTTTGATCGTTGGCGGCGGCATCATACCCTAATCATCGCCATGGTCCATGGATTGATGAAAAACCGGGCGTTTCAGGTTTTACTGCTCTCGAAAAATTCAGGTTGTTTTGATCGGCCGGCAAGTTAAAATGTCAAGATGGAATTTTGAACATTCTCCTTCTCAATCATTTTGAGACAAAATCATGCCGGAAGACGATTCGCTGGGTGCGCTCTTGTTGCTTCAATTATTCCTGATCGCGTTGAATGCCGTTTTCGCTTGTGCCGAAATCGCCGTCATTTCCATCAATGACAATAAATTGCAGCGCATTGCCGATACCGGGGACAAACGGGCCAAACGGTTGCTTTCGCTACTGAAAAATCCGGCGAAATTCCTGGCGACGATCCAGGTTGGAATCACATTGGCCGGCTTCCTGGGAAGCGCTTTCGCGGCGGATAATTTTTCGGATAAACTGGTGGATCGATTCGTTGCGATTGGCATGCCCCTCTCCGTAAAGAAGCTCGACATGATTGCCGTGGTCGTGATCACGTTGATTCTGTCTTAT
>JBEBTM010000134.1:0-9487 GCA_040393745.1 Thermogutta terrifontis
ACGATGGGTCGGTAATCGCCCTTTTGGTCGGCCGTGGTTCGCTGAACTTCAGACCGGATACGCTCCCGGAGCAGCGACAGCGCGGCCCCCATGGCGGTGCCGGGCTTGATCGTCAGCTTCGGCGGGATATGAAATTGTGAGATTTCCGTCAGCGGCACGATTTGCTTCGCCCGGGCACTGAACGTGATGAGGCTCATGTAAACCGTCTCCATGGCATGGGGATCGGTTTTGAGTTTTTTCAGCATGGCTTCCAAGCCCTTCTGGACGGCGTCCATCGGCTCCCCGGCCATGGATTCGGAACAATCGATCAAAATGTAAACGGGCAAACGTCGCATGGAAAAACTCAGTTAGGCGTTGACTCAATCATTCTTCACGATTTTCACGTTTACGATCCGACCCGTCGCTTCCGGCGAAAGGAGCAACTGGAGTCCTTCGGTCAGGTCGACGCTTTTGCCGATGGAAACCACCTCGCCCGTGCTCAGGTTTTTCATCGCCGGGAGCGTCTGGTTGATGAAAATCCATTTGCCCTGGTGGAAGGCGAAATAGCCCACGGGTTTGGAATGCTCCGGCTTCAGCTTTTCGTCCGGAAATATGGTCCGGTCCACATGCCATTGGTAAAGGTACTGGTTGTTGTAAACCATCAAACGATGATTATCCGGTTTGAAGTCTTTACCGTTGCGCGTCGAATAAAAATCGAGTACGGGCAGCACACCCCTGTACGGCGTGCCGCAATACGGGCACGTCGGTTTCGTCGTGTTGTCGAAGACGAACCATTTTTTCACGCACTGCGGATTCTGGCACGGCTGGAGCATGTCGCAGGTTTTGACCAGGGCGGTTTTCCAATCGTCGGCGGTCGGCCTCCTTGCGGGGTCGTGCAGGCCGTGGATGAAGGCGTCTTCGAAAAGCGACTTCAGGAGCGGGCCGTACATCGTGTAGGGCGTTTTATCGACATCGACCCAAGGCAGGCAAACCTTATCGTTTTCACGGAGTTTCGGGCGATTGGACGTGTCCTGCGGATGTTCGATAAAAAGCGCTTTTTCGCCCATTTCGAGCCGCTCTTGTATGTCCGGCTCCTGATCGTGGACTTTCCGTCCGCGCAGGGGGTGTCGATGAAAAAGATACATGTAGACCAAGACGGACAGGGCGTGCTGGTCCGTTTCCCGCTTGGGCAATTTGCGGTTGGGGTCTCGAACCGGCAGGTGCAAGGTCGAAACCACTTCCGGGGCGATGAAGTCAGGCGTCCCGACGACATCCGGCGGATAAAGGCCCGGCACGACCAGACCGTCGATGTCGATGATGCAGGCGTTCCCGCCGGCGGGGTCGACGAGACAATTTTTGTACGACAAATCGGAATGGGCCAGGCCGGCGGCGTGAAGTCGGCCGACGGCCCGGGAAAGCAGCAGGCAGATTCGCAGGTAACTGAGCAAGGTTCCTTTTTCCTCGGCGGGAACGAAGCGATTGAAATTCTTGGCCGAGGCGAACCACTTTCCTTCTTTTTCCGCTCCGGCCAGCGAGGTTTGCTTGCCGAAGAAAAAATGCGACTGGTAGGCGGGGACCGTCATACCGATCTTGCCTTCATGTTCCACGATCCGTTCCGGCCAGCAGAAGAGTTTCTTCCAGTATTCGCCGCCGGCCTGTTCGAAGATGCCTTTGCGGTACTGGCCGACGAGTTTTTCGATTCGCTCCTGCCCGGCGATGTCCGGTTTTTTCCGGAAGAAGGCGACCACATAGCTTTTATCGGGCGAAAAATAAACGTCTTTCACGCCGCCCTGCATCGGATCTTTATACACGAATTCGACCGGGGTTCCGTCTTTGGTCTTGGTTTTGACGATTGTCATCGTTGTCTCCGGATATTTGTCTCAGGAATTGTTTCGCGGCTTGACGATCAAAACGGTTCGGTCGTCGTGGTTACCTTTCGACCAGAATCCGAGCCAGCGCAGCAGGGAATCCGCTTTTTCTTGCGGGGACGCGGCGGCGCTGCCCAGAATCGGGCAACCGCCGGGCTCTTCTTCGCAGCCGCTTTTCAGTTTGACGTTATAAAACTCGTCCCAACGTTTGGCGTCACCGACGGCCGCTTCGGAGGGGAAAAATGGGTCCGTGATACCGTCCGTAACAAGCAGCATCGCTTCGATTTTTTCACAAAAAGAGAATCGGAGACGCCGCCGAATCGCATCGCCGTCGATTTCGCTCGGCATGGTCAGAAAACGCGTCTGGCCGGCAAATTCGCCGCCGTCGGGTTCGCCGAGTACGAAGACCTTTGTCGAAATTTCCGCACCGGGTAGATTTGGTGTCATCAAGGCCGCTCCGCCGTCGCCGACCCAATACGATGCAATGAAGTAGGATTCGATCTCTTTGATGTAACGGAATGCGGCGCAAAGCAGCGTCGTGTGATAATCCTTGATGGACGCTTCACGTCGTTTGGATTCGTCATGGATGGCCATGTAAGCCGCATAGACGGCGGTATGAAAGACCGCGTCGAGCCGGGTCATGTCGACAAACTCGTTTTCCCAGCCTCGGTCGGCATTGTCGGTGTGTCGGATAAATTCGGTTTTCCAGCGTTCCAGGAGCACCTGTTGTTTCAAAATCGCGGCCGTCGCCTCTGGTTCGAGGCTGCTTCGGAGACTTTCGATCACGGTCTCGCAGGCCAGTTCCGATCCTTTGCGCGAATACTTTGCGCTGCCAGCCCCGTCGGCGACGGCGACGTAGTTCCAGCCGGTGCTTTCATCGAAAAACATGGAAAAACAATCGTCGCGCGGTTTACCGACGAGGGAATGGGAACGTCCGCGGGCACTGGCGGCGATCACTTCCAACGGCAACCCGGGCACCAAAACACCTTGAGCGGTGTTGTCGTCGTTCTTGTAGCCTTCGTAATCTTCGACAGGATGGTCGCCCCAGAGACTGCGCGGGTCGGGATTGATCAGGAATGGGCGGGCAAAGTGATAGTCGCTTCCACTGTGGTTCCGGAAAATGAAATAGAGATCTCCTTCGAAATCGACCGTCGGTTTTCCCCCCAAGACAAACCCGTTCGCTCGGCTTTCGATGGTAAAACCTTTATTTTGCAAGGCGGGACTGATATGAGCCGTCGAATCGAATTCGACGATCACGGACTCTCCTTTCGGGTCCGTCACTTGAAAGGAAAAGGAAAATGAATAGGGTTTGCCGACGTCGGCCGTCGGTATCGTCAGGTTTTCGACTTGCTTACGCAATTGGTTTCGGACAAAGCTGTCGATGCTTTCCTGGTCGATAATCCGGTATCTCAATCCGATCGCGTGTTTTCCGGAATCCGAGAGAGGAGCTGGCAGAGGAGAAGGCGTCTCATCCACCGGTTCCGTCGATCCGTCTTTCTCCGATGGAATGGTTGCCGCATCAAGAGGTGGATGGTCCGTTCCTATGGTTTCTCCGATGGGTTCATTCAAATCGTCCAGTTCCCCCATTTCGTCTTCCCGGAATCCGTTTGCAGCGTCGATCTCCACTTCGGTCACTTCGGTCGGTTTGAAATCCGCGCTGCGTTTCACGGTCCGGCCGTTTTTTCGAGTAATGGAGTCGTCGCCGTTTGAAAGGTGTTTTTCCATGTCTGTTTCGTTTTCTGGAGTGGAGCGAACCCGAAGGCGGTGCTTTTTAACGAGTAACAAGAGAATGGCCGACAACAGTATGACAACCGCGATCAAGGCACCGAGGAGAATCAAAACCCCGTCCGCGCTCCAGCCGCCGATGACACTGCGAAGGAAATCATAGGTTTTATCGAAATGATCCAAGCTCGACCTCGTGAAACATTCGGTGTTACAGGACCAAATTGATTTCGCTCGGCGGTGGCGGCAGATCTTCGTGGGTCGAATCGGTCGTTTGGCTCTGCTGCGAAACGGCTGTTGAGACCCATTGCCAAAACTGTGCGAACGAATTGCTGTCCATCGTGTCCAGCGAAACCACGTCTTTCGTGATTTCCCGGAGCGGATCGACTTTCGCCTTCGGACCCGCCGCACAGGCGACGATTCGGGCAAAACGGTGCTTCTTGAGTTCGGCCGTCATTTGTTTGAAAAGCATCGTGTCGGACGGGGCGCCGTCGGTCATGACCACGGCAAAGGGGAGCCAGTCGCCCTTTTGGTCCGGCGTGGTTTTGACGACTTCTTTTTCGTACTGTTTACAGAGCAGTTCGAGCGCCTCGCCGAGGTTGGTCGGCGAGGTTTCCGGCGGCTCGATTTCCGGCAGCGTGAAACCGTCCAGTTCCGTCAGGGGTACGAGCACTTTCGCTTCACGGTCGAAGGTAATAATGCTCAAATAAACGGTTTCCAGGGCGTAAGGATCCCGACTTAAGCTCGAAAGCAAGGCACGGAGTCCCGTTTTGACCGCTTCAATCGGTTCGCCCCGCATCGAGCCGGACGTGTCCAGTAAAATATAAATCGGTAAACGTCGCATGAGTTGCTTGGGTGTAAAGGATCACTCCGCAGTCAATGAAAAACACGCAAAAACCAACCCCAAACGTTAAGGCCGGTAGGTCTTTCGGTTATTTAACCAAATTGATTTCCGGCGGCGGGGGGGGCAGTTCGCTGAGGGAACCGGCTTCGCTTCCGCCTTCTTCGATCTTCTTGCTGCTGGCCGAAATCGACGAGGAAACCCACTTGAAAAAGGCCGAGATCGACGTCGAGTCGGCAATGTCCAATTTCACGACGTTTTCTCCGGCGATCCGCTGCAAAATGGCTTCGTCGGCATGTTGACCGGCGGCACAAGCGACGACGGTGCCCCATTTGTAGGCGTGGAAAGCGGTAATGCCCGGCTCGACATTGTCGGTCGGCGCTCCATCGGTCATGATGAATACGAGCGGCTTCCAATCGCCTTTTTGTTCCGGCGTGCTCTTGGCGACTTCCCGGTTGGCACAATGAACGACTTCCTGCAAGGCGGCGCCGAGAGCGGTGGTACCGCTTGCATTAAACACCGGCGGCTGAAACTGGGCCACTTCGGTGAGCGGGACCACCTGGCTGACTTTACTGTCGAAGGTGATGACGCTGATGAACGCCGATTCGAGGGCGTAAGGATCTTTACGCAAGGCGGAGTGCATCATTTGAACGCCGTTTTTCACGGCTTCGATCGGTTCGCCGGTCATCGAACCGGATACGTCGAGGAGCAAATAAACAGGGAGTCTTCGCATGGAGATAACCTCTCTTGGTGGTGAAAAAGTAAAATGAGTCAGCCAATTTCGACGCCGTAAGATTGGGCCATCGTTTCCAAGCCGTAATTGTAACCTTGCCCGACGGCACGAAACTTCCACGCACCACCGTGACGATAGATTTCACCGAAAATCATGGCCGTACTCGTGCTGGCGTCCTCCGACAGATCGAATCGGGCGATTTCCTCGTTGTTTTCATCGTTGACGATGCGGATATAGGCGGAATTGACCATGCCGAAATTCTGGCGCCGCGTGTCGAATTCGTGAATGGTCACGGTAAAAAGAAGCTTTTGAATCGCTTCCGGCACCTTGTCCAGACGGACCATGATGACTTCGTCGTCGCCACCGCTTCCACCTTCGAGTTCGTCGCCGGTATGTTCGACGCTGCCACAGGGCGATTTCAACTGGTTGTAAAAAACGAAGTCCTCGTCGCCTCGGACCTTATTGTTCGCCGTGAGCATGAAGCAACAGGCGTCGAGGTCGAAATCCTCTCCTTCCGTTTCGCGCGCCTGCCAACCGAGGCCGACTTGAACCGTCTTCAAACCCGGCACCTGGTCCGACAAAGAAATATTCGCGCCCTTTGATAGTGATACTCCCATGATTGTGTCGATAATAAAAGATTGATTGAAAATTAACGAGACAGTACACTCCGCCAAAATAACCGTGTCACTATTTCTGTTGACCGACGGGGCCGATATCCATGGTGACTTTACCACCTCTATATCCGATACGGTTTTCGGATTCCGGCGCACTATACAATTCCAGATTATAAACATCCAGCTGACCGGGTTGATCTCCGAACACGATTTCCCCAAAGCAAAGCGTATAACTCTGGGAATTATCGCTGGTGACCGCCGCCGGGATCATAATATCCAGAATCCCGATTTTGATTCTAACATAAACGCCGTATTCTCGAAAAGACCCCGTTCCATTTTCCAGGGCCGAGTAGGAACTGACCGCGACAGACGCGATGTCGGGATGCCACGAAATCATGATTCGTTCGAGATCTCCGGCGACGACGACGTCGCCGCCGTGCTTAACCGCTCCTTCGGGTGTTTGCAGTCTTTCATCCGAATTGGCCGCGCCGACATAAATCGTTTTTCCGTTTCGATAACGAACGAGCGCCTTTAAGTCATAGTCCTTGCCATAGGCCGTCCAACCGTTTTCAACGATCACGGGCGTGTTTGCGACATTCTTGGCCAAGCTGATCTTCTCCCCTTTTTTCAGGGAAATCTTCTGCAGGCTGGGCGGTTGGGCCGGTATCGAGGGCGGGACAGGAGCCGGAGTCGCTTCTTCTCCGCCGTAAGCTTTGAGCAGATCGCCCAGGCCGCCGTTGAAGCCGCTGCCGACCGCTGCGATGCGCCAAACGTCTTTACGATAAATCTCAACCATGATCACGGCTTTTTCGTCCTGAAAATCTTTGCCGGAAAGCTCGAAACTCATTTTATCCGCGCCGTTTTGGGCGACCTTGAGCGAACAACGGTTCACGGAACTCATCTGGTCGTTGCCGTCAATGGAAACGGTAAAAACGAGTTTGTTGATCGACGCCGGTAGTTTTGACAACGCGACTCGGTAGGTCGCACCGACAACGTTTGGGATGAAAACGATTTCACCGCCGGGCGACGACGTTTGATTGTAAAAAACCATGTACCGGTCATCGGATAATTTGTTGTTCGCATCGACGCCGAAGCAACTGAAATCGTAAACGGCCGGACCGGCCACGGCAAGTTCAATGTTGATTTCGCTGGATAAAGCGACATGTTCGTCAAGCTTGCCACGAAACCCTTTTTGAATGTTTGGTATCATTTTCTCAGATGTGGGCAGTACTCAACCCCACCTGATGCCGATGCGATGTTCAGGTAAAAGTAGGGGTCGATTTTTTGGAACATAAAACGTCTGCGAGCATAAAATAACTCATACTCGCTGACGCTTCGCGCTCAGAACCACCCCCAGGTTGCGTTACGCTTCACTTGGGGGGGGCTTGTTGTCATTTAAACTACAGATTGACGCCGTAGTTGCGTGCCAAGGCACCCAGGCCGCCTTCGAAGCCTTGGCCCACGGCGCGGAATTTCCATTCGCCGCTGTGACGGTATAGTTCGCCAAAGATCATCGCCGTACTCGTGCTGGCATCTTCCGAAAGGTCGAATCGGGCAATTTCTTCACTGTTGGCCGCATTGACGACGCGAACGAAAGCCGAACTCACTTGGCCGAAATTCTGGCCCCGCGATTCCGCATCGTGGATCGTGACCACGATCGAGATTTTCGCCACATCGGCCGGCACGGAATTCAAGGCGACGTTGATCGTTTCATCGTCACCCTCGCCTTCGCCGGTGAGATTGTCGCCGGTGTGCTCCACGCTGCCGCATTGCGACTTTAACTGGTTGTAAAAGATGAAATCGGCCGTGGAGCGAACCTTGCCGGCTTCGGTCAGCAGGAAAGCCGAGGCGTCCAGATCGAACGCCGCACCATCGGTCACTCGAACGTCCCAACCGAGACCGATCGTGATTTGGTTCAGCCCGGGAGCCGTCTTCGAGAGTGAAACATTCCCGCCTTTTTGAAGTGATATAGCCATGATGATCGTTTGGGTGAGAGATTATGAGTACGGAAACTTCGGGGGCTGCTCTATACCCCCGGCTCATTTTCCATTGTCAATTCTTAAACGCCCCACTCTTTGAGTTTGGCGCGGAGCTTGTCGGAAAGTTTCTTCGCTTTTTCCTTCAGGGCGATCAGGAGTATTCTCTCGTTGGCGTCGATTTCGCCGTCGCCTTCCAGTTTTTCGATGAGCCAGGCGGCTTCGTCGTCGTCGACTTCACCGGGCGTGGCTTCGTCTTTCAGGAGATAATCGCAAATCGCTTCCGAAAAGAGCTTGGCCCAATCGGGGGAATTCGCCTTTCCCTTGACACCGTCGTTGATTTCGAACAGGGCTTCGGCTTCGTCCTGATCGATAACACCGTCGGCATAAAGGCGTCCGCGAAGCTGGGTTACCTCGGCGGCGTCGATCACGCCGTCTTCAAGAATCGCTTTCACGACATCGGCAATGGGGGCGGTCATAAAATCGGTCATTGTCAATACCTTTCTTCTTTAGTGAAAAAACGGACAAAAAGATCCGGAATCCGGACAAGAGTTACAAATAAGGGACGATATTGGGAAGGATGTCCTGGAAGGTTCGTCCGTTGGCCGGTTCGCCGATGGCGGACATTTTCCATTCATTATTGTGCCGGTAGACTTTGGCCATAATCTGGGCCGTGACACGTCCGCCGCCACTGAGCGTGTAGCGGGCGATTTCCTGATTGTTCGAGAGATTAACCAGCCGGCAATAGGCGTTTTCAATCTGGTCGAAAGTCTGGCCCGTAAAACTGTTGATCGTGAAAATCAAGCTCGTGACGTTTGCGGGAACCCGGGACAGGTCGACGTAAATCGTTTCGTCGTCGCCGTCTCCCTGCCCTGTCCGGTTGTCGCCGGAATGCTTGATGCTCCCGTCCTTGCTTTGAAGTTGACGGAACCAGACGACGTCGATGATGTTTTTGGCGGCATCGAACATGATGCAGGTCGCGTCAAGGTCGATTTCCGGGGTTCCCGTGAAAAAGCCCATGATTCCTTTGGCCTTGACGGGATCCCAGCCGAGTCCCAGGGCGACTTTCGACAAGCCTCCGCCGCCTTCTTTTTCCAGTGAAATTTTCTGTCCTTTAACGAGTGAAAGTGCCATAGGAGTGCCTCACAAAAAAGTGGAAAAAACAACGAGGCCGTCGACCGAAAAGAACGGCCCCCTGAGTCGAAGCGAAATGTCGACAAAAAACACACGAAACACCAAACGGTCGGCGTCCCCCTACCTTGGGGATGATTTCAAGCTCACCTTCCTGAAAAATGGTCGCTATCATGAGAGCGAAGCTAACCGAGAACGTCAAATTTATCAAATTCTTCCGACAATTTCAATCAGACGCAAGAACAAAAATCAGGCGAACCGGCTTTTTTTCCGACTCTGAACGTCCGGATTGCGATTCGTTAAAGATCGGGCAAAGTCTTCTCTATCGCAGAATTCCTCCTTGTCCTTCGAAAATAGATGCTATAATGGGTTGAGTTGGAAAGCGGTCCGGCCTGCGCCGGTCGTACAGACCATCTAACTGTTACAACCACCCTCCGTTGAGTAATCTTACCTGCCATGAGAATTGATCGCCTCCTCCTGATGGGAGTTGTCACCTTTGCCTTCCTTATCGTTGCTTCCATCACGACCCTCCTGACGATGGATATGCTCCGAATGTCCCACAGCAATATCGCCGCATTGGATACCGTTTCGACGAGCGTGAAAGACCAGAACGCCGCGATGCA
>JBEBTM010000135.1:0-9480 GCA_040393745.1 Thermogutta terrifontis
TCCCGGTCGGCCATGTCGGGATCGATACGTCCTTCGGACGCATCACCGGCGCCTCCTTCGAGCCCGGCCTGCACTTCACGATGCCCTGGCATTTCGTGAAACGCATCGACAACCGCGTCAAACATACCGAGACGTCGACACCGTGTTTCAGTAAGGATTTGCAGCTTTTGGAAGTCGATCTGGACATCATGACCGTCTTGCCCAAGGATCGGGCGGCGCAGGTCTACGGCACGGTCGGCATGCAGTATCTGGAACAGGTCGTACCCCGCGTCTTCGAAATATTGAAACAGGAAGTTTCAAAATACACGGCCGAGTTGGTCATCGAGAATCGGGAGAAAATCCGTTCGGACGTCCTGGCCGCCGCACGCAACCGGCTCTCGGAGCTGGTCGACTTCCACGACATCGTGCTGACGAACATCGACTTCAGCGATGCGTACGAAAAAGCGATCGAGCTTAAGCAGGTCGCACAGCAAGAGTCGCTCAAGGCCAAATACGAGCTGGAAAAGGCCAAGGTCGAAGCCGAGAAAGCGATCGCCACCGCCCAAGGCGAAGCGGAATCGATCCGCATCAAGGGCGAAGCGCTCAAGGATAGTCCCGGCATGGCGCAGCTGGAAGCGATCAGGAAATGGGACGGAAAATCGCCTCAGACGGTCGTCATCGGCCAGAACAGCGACGTACCCGTTGTGTTCCCGATCCAGTAAGACGTCATGGCAGCCAGGGAGGGCTGATTCTTCACGGGCTCCCGAACGGAGTCGGGAGCCCGGTTTATCCCAAACACCTGTTATTGAAAGGCAACCTTATGTTCCTGTGGAATGTAAAACTGAACGAAAATATGTCCCGAACCGTTCAAGCGGAAACCGGATATGAAGCGGCGAACGCCTGGCTGGAAGAACAGATCAAAGCCGGGACGTTGAAAACGGGCTGTCGCTATTTCCTCAACGTCACACGAATGCACAAGCCGGGCGAAGTCCACCGTCCAAACAATCCTGCGGAATCCTATTCGGTCATCGCTTCGCCCATGTTCCGCCTGACGGCGACCCGCCATGCGGACGGATGGCCGAAGCCGGCGAGAGACGAAGGGCAGGAAACCGAATTCGTTTATCACTCGATGGCGACCGGTCAAAACCCGTAATCGTGTATCCACGGCCGGGGTGTCCGGGCCTCCAGGGAGATTTGTCGGCCATGGGACGGATTGGAAGGGAAACTACACCGCGACCATCGCGTCCGAGGCCGGAATTTACGGGCTGAAACCGAAATGAACGCCAAAATTACACACCCGCGAACCATGCACGTTTATTGAAATATTACCTGTGTAAGAGCAGTTGGGAGATTTTCGTCCCGCCCGCTCAAAGCCGACGTCCGAGTCGTCCGACCCCGGAATTTCCGGACTGAAACCGAGTTTTCAACAAGATTGCGGGCCTATTGGAAAACGATCTCCAGGGATTATTGGAAATATCTCCGGACAATCCGATCCCGGCCGCGTCCGGGCCAAGAAATAACAAATAACCCGCGTCGTTGACAAACGTTATGGCGAAACGACTCTCCAGGAGTCCCGCCTGTGAACCTCCATCCCCGTTTATTGAACATGCCCCCCACGAAGCTTTGGAAAGTCGAACACGAGATTCACGCCGAAACCGTCCATGACGCGGCCAACATCTGGCTTGAGAAGCAGATCAAGGCCGGCGATGCCCAGGTGGGGTACCGGTATTATCTCCGGATCACGATGCTTGAGCTGGCACACGGAGAAGAAGGGCATCGCCCGATTGCACAGTTCCTGTCGGTCTGTGCCGAGCCGGTCTACCGAATCGAATCGGTCATGGGTTTTCACGGCTGGCCAAAACCGCCCGACCGGGAACGCAGCACCTTGATTTTGGAACGCACACCGTTTTTGAAGTAAGCATCCACCCTTTTATCTTTGATATTTATGTCACATATAGTCACGATCGCAACCGAGCTGCGAGACATTGAGGCGATCATCAGCGCCTGTCAACGACTCGGACTCAAAGCGCCCCGAGAAGGGCGGACCAAGCTCTACGAGGGCGAGGTCGAAGGCGTCATCGTCGAACTGCCCGACTGGTTATATCCGGTCGTCTGCAAACTCCTGACCGGTGAACTGCTCTACGACAATTACGGCGGCGAGTGGGGCCATCAGAAGGAACTGGACAGGTTCATTCAAGCCTACGCCGTCGAAAAAGCGGCGATGGAAGCCCGGAAACAAGGCTATTCCGTGTTCGAGGAAGTCTTGCAGGACGGCTCCGTTCAACTTCGAATCCAGGGAGGTGACGCATGACCGCGACCATCATTATCACGATTTCGCCGCAAGGCGAAGCGACCGTCAAGACCGAGGGATTCGCCGGCGCCCGTTGCAAGGACGCCTCCCGCTTCCTGGAAAAAGCACTCGGCAAAACGGTCTCGGAAGAACTCACTTCGGAATATTTCGAACAAGCCACCCTCGACAATTCCCTGAAAACTTCCTATGGCTCCCACTGACAACCAACCCTGGGTCGACCGGTATCTCGTCCCGCTCGGCCCGTGCTACAACGGGCGCGTGTTCGCCAACCGGTTCGAGACGCCGGAATTGGCCTGGCGTGCCTGCCGACACAGCGAACACCTGCTCTTCGTGCTGAATAAAACCGGACTGGACAAATGGACACGGTCGCTGATCGCCTGCGACATGGTCGACGAACTGCTGCCGATTTGGCAGCGGTATTTTCCGGACGATCAAACGCCGCATGACGTGCTCGCCGTCCACCGTGAGTGGGCGACGGACAACAATAACCAGGAACCGTTCTGGCCGCCGCGTCTGCCCTGGTCGGAGGAGATTTGTCGCCGGTTCGGATGGATGGAGCCGCCCGAAGAGCAGCGATCAATGTGCAGCCTCGACAGTATCGTTATCCGGAACATCAAGTGGGCGGTCGTGTTTCTGCTCAAAAAATACGATTGGGACGTCGTCGACAGCGGACTGATCCTGCGCTGTTGTGCCAAGGCGTCCGCTTATCAAAACATGATCGAGCAGTCCGAAAGGCATGCGAACATACCGTGGCAATCGCTCCGGCCTCCGGACGAATTTCTGCGTGACGCCTATTCGCACCAATGTACACTCATTCGAAACCATTTTCCCCATCCCCCGATTCCCAACATCCCTTCTTAATATGCAATTGCAAAACGAACTGCGCGACCTGATCTCCGCCTGTTTCAGCGGAATTTATATCGAGACCCACGAACCGGACGAAGCGATCGTCGAAATCGAAGCCCTGTGCAAAGACAATACCTGGAAATGCACGCTTTGGGATTTGGAGGAGGGCTTGCAGCCGCCGATCGAACTACCCGCCCCGCCTCCGGCGCCGATCCCACCCGGCGCCCGGCGCCGGCCGGCGGAGGAAGACGACGAACCCGCCGCCCCCATCGTGCTCCGGGCCAAGGAGCCGCTCGCGGCGATTCGCGCCCTGTCAAAGCTGACTGATGGCGAAACACCGACCCTGCTGGTTCTGCGCAATTATCACCGGTTCCTGTCGAGCACCGAGGTACTTCAGGCCGTGGAACGGCAGATTCAGGCGGGTAAGAAGAACCGGGCTTTCGTCGTGATCCTCGCCCCGATCGTGCAGCTGCCGATGGAACTGGAGAAACTTTTCGCGATCGTGGAACATGCCTTGCCCGATCGGGACCAACTGAAAGCCATCGTGGAGGAAATCGCGACGGAAGAAGGAGAACTTCCGGACGGAAAGGATTTCGACCGGCTTTTGGATGCCGCAGCCGGCCTGACCCGGTATGAAGCCGAAAACGCCTTCAGCCTGTCGCTGATCAAGCATGGAACGCTGATCCCCGACGTTCTGTGGGATATGAAGGCGGCGGCGCTTAAAAACGCCGGCCTGCTGCAGCTCTATCGCCGGGGTGAAGAACGATTCGACACCCTCGGCGGTCTCGACAACCTGAAATCCTTCTGCACGGAAATCCTTCAGGGCCCGCACGCGGCCAAGGCGAAGGGGGTGCTCCTTTTAGGCGTGCCCGGGACGGGCAAATCGGCCTTCTGTAAGGCGCTCGGGCGCCAAGTGGGTCGTCCGACCCTGATCCTCGATATCGGGGCACTGATGGGCTCCCTGATCGGTCAAACGGAAGGCAATTTGCGCAAAGCCCTGAAGCAGATCGACGCCATGGCCCCCTGCGTGGTCATGATCGACGAAGTGGAGAAAGCCTTGTCCGGCACCGGCAGCCAGGGGGACAGCGGCGTCTCGACCCGCTTGTTCGGAACCCTGCTTTCCTGGCTCCAGGACAAGACCTCCGACAGCTACGTCGTCTGTACTTGTAACGATATTTCCCAACTGCCGCCCGAATTTACCCGCGCGGAGCGATTTGACGCCGTCTTTTTCCTCGACCTGCCGTCCGAAGCGCAACGCCGGCTCATCTGGCCGATCCACCAGGGCGAATTCGGCATGACGGACCAGAACTTGCCGGACGATTCGAACTGGACCGGCGCGGAGATCAAATCCTGCTGCCGTTTGGCCATGCTGCGCAACGTCTCGCTCCGGGACGCGGCACAAAGTGTCGTGCCCCTGGCGATCACCGCCGCCGAACCGATTCGGCGTCTGCGCCACTGGGCCTCCGGGCGCTGCCTGAACACGGAACAGCCGGGTCATTTCATGTGGATCAAATGATCGAACGGAATCGTTTCTCACACCACCTCCAGGGAAGGAAAACCGGATGCAGATACCCCCCTTCACGTTTCATGATCGCCGGGAACTGGAAGCCTGGTTCCCGCACGCGGATTGGTTGATCTCGGTCGACACGGCGGTTTCGCAGCCGGAGACGATGTGCCTGGACACCGCCGAAGTGCGATGGCGCGAATTGTCCCTCCGCGACTATCGCCGGAAGTACACCGTGATCTGTCATTACCGTACGCCGGACCCCGGGCGCCTGCTCACGATCTCCTCGGATTTTCACCGCCTGCATCCCGATCCCCGCCACGAATATGTGTGCCAGGTCGAGAGCCGGATGATGTTCGATCATTTCGAACGACGTGAACTCCAGTTCATCGTCCGGGCCCGGAGCTGGGAGGAAGTCGTCCGGTACAGCATGGAAATGTGCTGGCACCAGGTCGGCGACCCGCCACCAGGCCGCACCGGCCCGGCATCCCCGGTTCCATACCGGCGTCCCGAGCCGATCGTTACTCCAACCGAAACGCCGGCGCCGAATCCGGAACCGACTGCCGGTCGCCGGCGCCATTTGATTCGCAAACCTCAACCCCCGAAAACGAACTGACCATGTCCGAACCCTGGATTCTCCTGACCAACGAACGAGCGATCCGCGCCTGTTTGATCCATGCCGATCATATCGAACGGCTGCAATTCGACTGGCGTGACCGACCGCGGCGCATGCCGTGGGAACCGATGTTGGGGCCGCCCCCGCTTGAGAACCGACACGAGGAGAACACACCCTTTGCCGGGCAAAGAACCCTGCACATCGACTACATCTACCGATTGCCGATCAGCCATTTTCCGCTGGACGTCCATCTTCTCCTTCGATTCGGGAACACGACCGGGCGAAACGATTATCGATGCAATATGGAGAGTCGGCTCCAGCCGATTCGTGACGGACGCTTCGAGTTTACCCGACCGCTTGCAGGCGCCTCCTACGAGGAAATCGTGCGAAAAGCGTCCGAGCAGGTTTGGGATACGTTTCGGGATATCGGAGCACGGTTCGTTCCCTATGCGACGGCGATGACCATGCCCGGTCCACGACGTGAAATGTTCGTCAACGACCATGGGGGCGTACCGGCCCATTTTTTTCCGGACTGGACCATTCCCGACTGGAGGGCTCCGCCCTGGCACACGAACCCGCCGGCGCCGGCTCCCAAGCCGAAACCGTCGCCACCGGAACCCGTCCAACAAATCGAAATCATCCGTTGCCGCCGCAACATTATCCGTTCCGTGAAACCCAAACAACAAAACGACCATGAATAACCGACCCGAACCGCCCCGTTATTGGGGATATCCGCTCAGTATCGCCTTCATCCTGCTCTTCGGCCTCGGCAAGCTCTGTGCCATCCAGGACGAACTGCAGGAAATCAACCGGAATCTGGAACGCATCGTCCAGATTGAAACTTCAACCAAAAACTCGAAACGATAACATGTCACAAACCACTCTCCCCCCTAATCACGGTACCCGGCTCCGCGAAACGATGGGCGCCGTGCGAGTCGCCTTCCGCTGGTTCGGCACCCGCAAACAGGTTTCTCCGGACCACCGGAAACGGGCCGCGAAAACCTTCGACGCCGAAAGCCAATACATCTCCATGGGCAAGCGCATCGTCGATACGAAGCACGCCTCGTGGAAGAAAATGACCGGGATTCGCCGGCGCATCGTCGGCGAATGGAAAAACGCCACGCTGCCGCACCCGGAGGTCGGCGTCCGGCTGATCAAACGGGACGATATCGACGCCTTCACGCAGCGACTGGATGTCCTGCGGAACGAACTCAAGGAAGCCGAACAGGAACTGAACGCGCATTTCGACGAAATCCGCCTGCAAGCGCAGCAGCGGCTCGGCGACCTGTACGACGAATCGGACTACCCGAGAACGCTGGTCGGCTGGTTCGACGTGACCTGGGATTTTCCGAGCGTCGATCCCCCGGAATACCTGCAGACGATCAACCCGAGCCTGTACCGGCAGGAGTGCGAACGTATCCAGAATCAGTTCACCGAAGCGGTCCACCTGGCCGAGAACGCTTTTTTGAACGAATTCTCGAAACTGGTCGCCCACCTGACCGACAAGCTCGCCGGCGCGAGCGACGGGAAACCGAAATCGCTTCGGGACACCGCCGTGACGAACCTGCGTGAATTTTTCGAACGCTTCCAGAACATGAACATCGGCTCCAGCGAAGAACTGGACGCGATGGTCGAGGAAGCGAAACGCATCGTCGGGAACGTGACCCCGGACCAACTCCGGGATAACGAAACGCTCCGCACGCAGGTCAGCGGCCAGCTCCAGACGCTCCGCAGCGATCTGGACGGCATCATGGTCGACCGGCCCCGCCGCAACCTGATCCGGAGGCCGCGATGAAACTGACCGTATTACCGGGCGGTCGCATCGTCGCCGTCTACAGCGACGCGCTGGATCTGTCGCTGCTCGGCAGCGTGAAGATCAGTCGCGCCTCGCATGTCGAACCGGACGAGTCGGGCCGGTGGCACGCCGACCTGTCCCCGGTCGGCGGGCCCAAACTCGGCCCGTTCCCGAAACGCGGCGATGCGCTGCAGGCCGAGCAGGACTGGCTCAACGAACATTTGCCGTTGCTGTGAAGAACCCGCAACCACCACTCCGCAGCCGTGGCGTCCTACCCGTCGATTCCACACCGGAGAATAGATCGTTCCGCATTTTTCGTTGATATCAACTCTGAATAATTAAGGAGACCGATTGCATGGATTACAGCAGCATTCAAGATTGGATCGACAATAATTCCATCCGGGTTGTCCGGCAGGGACAGCGTAACTTTTTCGTCGAAACGGACGTCGCCGCCAGCATCGGCGCCTCGTCCCTTCGGCCCGGTCAATTCCGCCTAGCCCTCACCGATTTCGACCGCCTGCTCATGGGCGGCGACCGGGTGATCTGCCTGACGGCGGGCGGTTTGCAGAAAATGTACGCCTCGACAAGCGGCAAACTCGACATCGACGGCGGCATGTCGCTGGTCGAACTGAACGCCTCCTGCCTAGCCAACGCGCAGTCCGACCGGATCGCCTTGCCGGAACCGGCGCTGGAATACGAATCGCCGATCCAAAAAGCCCTGACGCCTTACCTGAGCAACCTGATCAGTCCGAACAATTCCATCATGGTTACGCCGGAACTCGCGACGATCCTGCTCGGCGGCAATTTGAAAAACCGCCCCCGGAACAAGCGGAACTTCAAAAAGCTCTGCGCCCAACTCCGGGCCGGAAAATGGAAGGTCAACGGGGCCACGATCACCCTGTCGCTGGACTGGCGACTGCTCGACGGTCAGCATCGCCTGTTCGCCATCGTCGAGACGGGCATCCCGGCGCCCTGCCTCATCGGCTGCGGTTTCGATCCCGCCGTCTTCGCCACCTTGGACCAAGGGGCGAAACGGACCAACGCCGACAGCCTGTCCATCGCCGGCTTCCCGAATCCAAAGTTCCTAGCCTCGTCGATCGGGGTCTACCAGGCCGTGAAAAACGGCGAGGTCGTCAACAACAAGAGCCGCGCGATGCCGCCGGAGGAATGTATCCGTTTCGCCATTGCGACCCCGTATATCGAAAACGCGGTGGAGCAGGCCAGGGACTACCGCCGCCGGGGAGCGCGCTTCGTGCCCGACGCGATCATCGGCGGGCTCATGGCGCGCGGCATGGAAATCGACAAACGGACCACGAAGAAGTTTTTCGGTTATTTATTGAACGACAACTGTCGGGGCGTCCGGCCGGCGACGATTCAAAAACTGCGCATGAAGCTGATGAACGATTCGATGGACAAAAGCCGCTCGGGCAACACCACCTTCATCGCCGCGATCATCATCAAAACATGGAACGCCTATCGCGCCGGCAAATCGGTCGGCGTTTTGAAGTATCGCCCGGAAGCCGTCGTGGACGGCATTGCCTGCGGCGAACCCTATCCCGTCATGGCATAAGGAGGTGAAACATGTCGAAACAGGAACGATTGATGGAACTGGATTTGAACCTGATCGTGTTCGACGAGGAATTGAAGGTCCGCGTCCAGACCGATTCGAATACGATCCGGGATTATTTCGAAGCGATGGAAACCGAGGACGACGTCAAAAAATTTCCGCCGCCGACCGTTTATTTCGACGGCTGCCGGTACTGGCTCGCCGACGGTCATCATCGCTACCGGGCGGCAGAGCGACGTAAGTTCAAAAAAATCACCGTCCGAGTGATCGACGGGACGCACGACGAGGCGATCCTGGCCGCCGTGAAACTCAATATGAACCACGGCCTGCGGTTCAAGGAGGGCGATTGGGAGAAGATCATTACGCTGGTCGTCGGTAAAAAGCAATGGGCTTCTTGGACAAACCGCAGGTTGGCCGAAGAACTCCATTGTGGTGAAACCACGATCCGTCGTTATCGACCGGAACATTCAGTTGCGCCAGGTGGCGCAACTGAAAAACGTCAAGGCAAGGACGGAAAGATGTATAAAGCGAGGAAAAAGAGAAAACGTAAACCGAAAAACGCTTCAACGAACGTCCAGCCGGCGCCGGCGATCCAGGCCGACGAACCGGTTCCTCCGAATTCGGTCGCGACACATCCGGTATCGGAAGAAGTCGTCGAACCGAACCTCCCACCGGAGCCGGCAAACGAATCGTCCGACGTCGTCGAGCGGTTTACCGAACGGGAATGCCTCGTGGAAGAGAAGAACATTCTCATAGAAATTTCCGCGATTACCGAACGGATCAACCGTTATTTCGATCGCGCCCCGGAAGAACATCACGACCGTTTTGCCGATCGCCTGCGCACCTGCATCCGTGCCATGAT
>JBEBTM010000136.1:0-9479 GCA_040393745.1 Thermogutta terrifontis
TTCGCCGAGCTTGATCAGGTACGGCGTGGTGAACGTGGTGATGGCGGATACGGCCACGACGATGGGGTAGAGTTGGGGGCCCGTCACCTTGAGCGATTCCCCCAGCAAAGCGATAATGAACGAAAATTCACCGATCTGGGCCATGCTCATTCCGGAGCGTGAGGAATTTTTGATGCCGCAACCGGAAAGCATGGCCCCGAGGGCCGTGCCGAAGAACTTGCCGATGACCGTGACGATCGTGATGAGTACGATGATGCCGAAGTATTCCGTGAGAATCGCCGGGTTGATCCGCATGCCTACCGAGACGAAAAATACAGCCGAAAACAGGTCTTTCACGGGAAGGGTTAAATGTTCGATTTTATTCCCTTTGGTCGTCTCCCCGAGAATCGAGCCCATGACGAACGCGCCCAATTCGGCCGAGAAACCGACCTTCGTGGCCGTGATGACCATGAACATACAGAGTCCCACGGAGACGAGGAGCAGGATTTCATCGGACAGGACATCCCGGAATTTGCGGAACAGGAGCGGCAAAAGGAAGATGCCCATGAGGAACCAAAGGAGCAGGAAAAATCCGAGACGCAGCGACGTATCGACAAAGGAGCCCACGGAAAAAGCGTGCGTGATGGCAATGGACGAGAGGATGACCATGATGAGAATGGCGATGAGGTCTTCGACGACGAGTACGCCGAATACGATGTTCGCGAACGTTCGACCCTTGAGTTTCAACTCGTCGAACGCCTTGACAATGATCGTGGTCGAGGACATGGAAAGGATGGCCCCGAGGAAGATGCTGTCCATGCGGCCCCAGCCGAGCATTTGGCCCACGACGAAACCGATCAGGATCATGAATCCGATCTCGAAACTGGCCGTGATCAAGGCCGTTTTGCCGACTTTGATGAGTTTCTTGAAACTGAATTCCAAGCCGAGTCCGAAGAGCATGAAAATCACGCCGATTTCGGACCAGGTGGCGATGCTCGCTTGATCCTTGACATGGAAGAGTGAGGAACGAATGTCCTGCACGGGCTCCGGCACGGCTTCCATGAAACCCTGCGTGGGGAAATAGGGCCCCACGAGATAACCGGCCACGAGGTAGCCCAGAATGATCGGCTGTTTCAGTTTCTTGAACAGCACGGTCATGATCGCGGCGGAAATGAGAATCAGGGACAAGTCATTGATCAAGGGGGGCAGGTGGTGCATGGTAGGTGTTGGTGCTACCAGCCCCAGGCGTCGGTACGGTAACGAAGGCCGGATGACTTTCCATTCCGCATGGGCGTATGAGACTGTTTCTTCTTGGTGGTTTCGTAGTTAAAAATTCGTTATTGCATTATCAGGCCCGGAATGGACGCTTCGTTTTCGTTTCAGGAAAAAACGTATGGTGAAAAACAGAATCGTAAGCATCGCCGCAATCGTGGCGAGCAGCGTCACGAACAGGGGGCGAACCGTTTTGTACTCAAGATACACGTCGAGCCCCCGACCGCAGGACGAATAGGAAAAATTCAATCCCATGCAGCCAAAAACCCAAGCCCCGGCGCGGTCGAAAGCGTTGGGCGTCCAATTGTCCATTGCATCCACGGCATCACGGGCGCGCGGCGTGTCGAACATTTGAAGTCCGCCATAAGCCAGGGTAAGTTGGTTCCGGTTCGTGCCGCCCGTGTATTTGAAGAACATTTCTTCCAGTTCGTTCGGCGCGAGATAATAACCGTGCAGAACAAGAACGCAGGCACGGGACCAGTCAATCTCGTCTTTACCGTCCAAGAAACTCTTGATTTCCGTGAGAACCCGGTCCTTCCATTCGGGCGGCGGCGGAATCAATTCGAATTCGCAGACGCCCTGAAAACGCCCCTCGAAAAGCGTCCGGTCCGCGAGTTCGGCCTCGTAACCGTTTTTGCGCAAAAAATCCGTCCAGCCTTCCGGGGCGGGATTGTCGAATTCGTCCCGAAAAAGGCCGAGCTGGCCCCAGCCGGTGCCGACCCAGATTCCATGTAGCGGAACGGACCAATTCGGGCAAACGTCCGTGTCATGGGTCCGCTCCTCGCCGGGTCGGAGCGTGACGAAGCGCTCGGCAGTCACGGGAAAAGAGGCCCAAAGCGGTCTTCCGCGACCTGAATTGTTTGGAATCGGCGTGAAGGTAATTCGAATCTGGCGTCCCATCATCGTTCGGGCCGGCAGGAAACCGCTGTCGTACGAAAACGGAGCGTCACCGTCGTTGCGCACGGTCATACGCAACGAGATTTTTTCGCCCACGACGAACCGGGGGATTTTTTTCTCCACATCGGCAAAGTCAAGGTGCCCGACCGGCGCTTCGAAACGGAGCGGAATGACGGCGTCGGGAATCGGGGAATCCTCGGGAAACGCCGTCCGAAGTCGCCCGTCCAGTATCCACTGAAAGGCTTCGTTTTCTCTTTTTTGGGCGGTCGCCATCCAAGTGAGGATCAACCCGCATGCCCCATCGCCGGGCGTTACATCCGCTAAAATATTTTGAAGCGAATAAAACAAATACGGTCGTGTCGTCGTTTGATCGTCCTGGACGAACCGCCAAAGCTCGGTGAGTTTTTCCTTGTCAATTTTTCGTGCGAGTTTCCCGTGGGCTAATAAGAGGGTATAAAGTACTTCGATGTGGCCGTCATAACCGTCTGTTTCGATGTCACCGCCGCGGCCGGCCGTTATGATGGTCTTCGTCTTCTTTGGCAACACCGATCCATCGAGATAGCCCGGCTTTCGGAGCAAGTCCAAGGAGAGGTCCAGCAGGTATTCGGCGATTTCTTCCCTCTGTTCCTCGGGCCAGGAAATCTTGACCAACCGGGCCAACGCTTCGTGGTAATTCCATGCTCCCAAACTGCCGCCGCCCTGCAAATCGGCGATCCGATTCAGATGTCGGAGCCGCTCGAATTGATCTCGAAACTCGGGCCATTCGTTCTCCGTGAGTCGTTCGTAAGTCGGGGAATAGAAATGCAGTGGCGGACTTCTTTTTGCATCGGCAACCGACGAAAACAGGACGAAAAAACAGCAGGCGAACGGGACGATGAAATTTCGCATGTCTGTTTCCTTTCCGTGTCGTGTTTTCGTTCGTTATTTTTAATCCAGAAAATCCTCATTGAGCGTGACGTTGAATTCTCGGGCCAGTTCGCGGAGTTTGGGCGTGTCGATGCACATTTTCGCGCCGCCCATGGACCGGACTTTGACCGCGATTTCGGCGGCTTTTTCCACGGTGTCCATGAGCCCGAAAACTTCGTCGAAATCTTTTCCGGAACAGAAAACGCCGTGATGAGCCCAGATGACGATGTTGTATTTTTCCATAAGCCGGCCGGTCGCTTCGGCGATTTCACGACCGCCGGGCACCATCCATGGCACGATACCCACGCCCTCGGGGAAGATCACGGGGCATTCGGTGATCATGCCCCATAGTTCGCGCGTGAACGCCTTGTCTTCATGCGGCAGGACGAAGGTGAGCGAAATCGTGTCGACCGGATGGGCATGATAAATCACGCGGTGCAAACCGCCGGTGTGCCGCTTCTTGATCGCGTGATTCATTAAATGTGTCGGAAATTCACTCGTGGGCCGGCCGCCGCTTTCGAGTCCCCAGACGAGACTGAAGTTCTCACCTTTCTCGTCGATCAACGCAATGGCGATATTGTCCTCGGGCGCGTCGGCGATATTTTGCATGAACTTGCCGCTTCCCGTGACGAGAAAATATTCTCCGGCCAGTTCGGGTACCGCCACGCCGGCGGGGGTCCAGATTTCGGGCTCTTCGAGTCGTTTTTGCACAGGAATCAGCTCTTCGGGCCGGATCCGGTAGCTGAGGTTGCCCCCGTTGCGTTCGTGCCAGTCTTTTTCGTACGCTTCAGTGGTCAGGTGGATGAATTGCCGGGCGAATTCGGTGGCGGTGACTTTCATGGGCGCGAGGCTGAAGGTGGGATGAAACCTGGGACTTGTCCGGCGATTTCAAAACAGGCGACTTGCAGGTTCTGCGAGGGAATGACGCACGATGACAGTTTCCAAACAAGTCCGCTCTTTCGTCAATCGTCTCCTTAAAACAATTCCGTAGCGTTTTTTTGTTCGTCGATTTCTTCTTGCGTGTAAAGGCGGCCCCGGTTACAGCCGGGGCAATGCTTGGCGGTGAGAGCCCAGGTTTTCGGCGACTCGACGTTGTGAGCCCAAAAGGGCCAGGTTTTGCATTGGATGGGTCGTTCTTCGTAGACTTTACAGCCTCGCACTTTTTCATCCAATAATACGCAATCACCGTTGGGGTATTCCTTCAAACTACGTTTGCGACCCCGGACGGTATACACGAACGCCTGTTCGAACAGGATCGACGAAAGTCCGAGCTTTTCGGCCAACGCATTGATTTCCTTTTGCGTGACCCAAACGTAACCGGGCCCGCCCCCGCAACAGCGTCCGCATTGGGTGCATTCGAATTGAAGTCCGTCTTTGTACCAAGGGTCCATAGGAGTCAGGAGTCGGGGGTAAGGAGTTTCATTTCGCGCATCAATAACTGGATATCTTCCCAAGCCTGTTTTTTTGCGGCCGGGTTGCGCAACAAATAGGCCGGATGGTAGGTACAGACGACTTTGACGCCCTTGTATTCCAGGATTTTTCCTCGCATGGAACCGATGGACTTGTCCGTCAGCAGCAGGTTTTGCGCGGCCACGGCGCCCAGGCAGCAGATGAATTCCGGGCCCACGATTTCCAGGGTACGATCCAAAAACCCTCGGCAGTGTTCCGCCTCTTCGGGTTTGGGATTCCGGTTCCCCGGCGGTCGACAGCGTAAAACGTTACATATATAAACGTCTTCCCGGCGGATCCGCATGCCCTTGGTAATGATATCGTTGAGCAGTTTCCCGGCCCGACCGACGAAAGGTTCACCTTGCTTGTCCTCGTCCGCGCCGGGCGCTTCGCCGAGGAAAACCAATCGGGCGTTCGGATCGCCGACGCCGAAAACGGTCCGCGTTCTCGTAAGGGCCAATTCCTCGCACCGGGCGCAGCGTGAAACTTCACCGGCGAGCAGGGCGAGTCGTTCGACCTTCGTTTTTTCGGATAAATTCTTCCGGGGCATTTCGTTTTCCGGGGAAACCTGGATTTCCGTGTCGACAACAGACGGAGCCGCAGGTTCGACCACGGGTTCAACGTTCCGTTCGCACCACGAGCCTGGCAGCGGCGGCGTTAGATGATCCAAACCCGCCATTTGCATGACTTCGAGATAATCGACGAGTCCGTCACGGATTCGATGCGGCATGGGTTTTCACTCGCCGGCGTTTGCGCCGCTCGGCTAAACGGGGGTTCGAAACGATTGACCTTTGCGGTAGCCCAGGACGGCTTCGGCGTATTCGGCGACCTGCTCCGGCAGTTCGAAATATTGGTCGTAGACGTAATGGTCCTCGTACTCGCACTTGTCGCTGCCGTAGTCCCGGCAGATGTCGGGTCGGGTTTCGTAAATGCCGCAAAGATTCGTCTTGTCGTCCAGATATTTGCACTTCGTATGAACGAGCAGATACCAGGTGTCTTCGTCGACAAAGACGCTGGCCCGCTCATGGAGCAGGAACCATCGCATGAAATCGTACTCCCGCCAGCTTTCCGGCGTGTCGATGGGCAGGGCAAAATATCGGCAACATTTGCCGGGGCAGAATTGGCATGGCACCATGCCGACGGGAATGTCTTCGCGTTTGGGTTTTTTCATCGTCGGGGGAAACGGGGCGTTCGGCTTGAATCAAACAGACGCCCCCATTATACCCCGATTCGAATGCTTGTCCATGCGCGGGGCGGGTTAGAATCGGCCCACGCCCTGGCGGAAGGCGGTTTCGTATTTGTCGGCGATTTCCGCATAGAATTCCGGCCTTGCGGCGAAAGCTTCCAGGGATTCCGTCGACGAGAAGAGAAAGACCCGGCCTTGGAACCAGGCGCCGTACTTCCTGTTGCCATAGACACGTTTGTTTCGGTCGACCGTCATGACAATGTCCTCGCCCATGGCCACGGGAACATAGTCCATCGGGCTTTGCAGGAAGGTTTCCATGGCGTCTTCGTCCGTGAACCGGAAGACGTGTCCCCGGAACATCGTGTAAAAAGCGGGATTGCCCGGTACCCAGCGTTCGTCGTTGCCCAAGGCCACGGGGCAGTATCCGTCCAGTGCCAGGGGAACCTCGACGACCGTAGCCGTGGAGAGATCGATTTCGCCGGAAAAGCGACCCTTGGAAGCAATTCGACCGGTAACACGCGGACCCACGGATCGCAGCGCCGGCTCCTCACGCAACGTTTCCTGCTTCAGGGCGTCTCGGCGTAACGATTCCCGCGGCGCAGCCGGTTTTTCTTCCGCCACGACGGGCGGCGGGGCGACTTTTTGTTTTGTAAAAGGATCCCGAATCTCACTGATGGGAACGAAATTGGGCCGCATCGCGACGGTTTCGGCCGTCGCTGCCGGAGATGTCGCCACCGTCATGACCGGCGAGGCCGCGGGGGGTGTCCGCGTTTCCTGCGGCGGGGCGGCGGGCGGTGTCGATTTGCCCGCGGTTTCATTCTCCATTTGGCCCAGCAGGAATCCGAGGAAAAACAGGAAATCCTCGGCTTTTGTGCCTCCTTTCCGGCGGTAGAACAGTTCCCCGCTCGGCTTAAGAATGATATCCGAAGGAATCGCCTTCACGGCAAAACGTTCAGCCAATTCCGATTCTTGTTCGACATTGATGCGGACCGGGATGTACGTCCGATTCATTCCGACAATGACCTGTGGGTTCGTGAAAACCTGTTCATCCATCGCCCGACAGGGAGCACAATTGTTGCCGTAAAAATGGAGAAAAACGTATTTCCCGCTGGCCCGCGCCTGCTGCGCGGCTTTAGCCAGGTCCGTGTGCCAATAGATCTTTGCCGTATTTTGTGCGAATGCGCTGGACAAGGATAACAACCAGAGTGAAAGAGCCAATCCCAGCAGGGTTCCGAAACGGGATTTCTGTGTCATCATATTACTTCCTCGAAAAAGTGACTTTCGACGGTGGGCATGCAGGAAAAGCCGATGGTCGGTGATGCGGAAAGATGGTTTGCGGCCAAAGGTGTCTTCGGGTCGATTGATTCGACTTCAGTGAACACCGACCAACGGCGGCGGACCGCAATCCACTTTGTTCCTTTGTTTTTATCGGGCCTTAACGCCTGGAGGGTTCAGGTAAAATTTAACGAAATTGTATGTTTTTTCGAATATACCGATTGATTGCCGAAGCTCTGCACCGTAATGTCTCAAACGGAAGCGAAGGAAATCGGGAGTCCGTTTGGCATTTTTTGTAGACTTTCGATCAACGTTTTTCCGATTCTGGTCTTGTAAAGCATCGCAAAATGACTATGCTATCCGATGTGGGAAGACGAGTTGCCAGTCGTATTCCCGCTGTTTTTCACTCAGAACCCTACAACAAAAGGAGTTTCCCATGCCGGCAGTCGTTGACCAAGCGAAATGCACTTCCTGTGGCGAATGCGTCGAATCCTGTCCTTTGGAATGCATTAGCCTTCAAGCCGACAAAGACAATAAGGCGCACGTTGATCCGGACACTTGCAGCGAATGCGGTGTCTGTGTCGACACCTGCCCCGTAACCGCAATTGAGCTCTAATGTTGCGGAATTGAGACCGGAAGCCGTTTGAGCCGGTTTCCGGTTTTTCCTTCTCGAAAATATTCTATGACCGCCGTTGTTGACCGGGAAAAATGCACCGCTTGCGGGGAATGTCTTTCCTCTTGCCCGCTGGATGCGATTTTGATTGAAGAACAGTTCAACGGCAAAGCGCTGATCGATGGCGTTATCTGCGGAGAATGCGGCGTTTGCATCGATATTTGCCCCCGAAATGCCATTGAGCTCTATTCGGCAAAAAAGAGGGTATCTGCCGATTGAATGGACCTTATTCCTGCCAATTCTTCGATTGGAAGGTTCGTTTTCCGTCCCCGAGGACGATCTTCGCGGCCACGTTTTCCAATGAATCGGCCAGTTGAATCCCTGCCTCGGGTGCCATGACCGACAAGGCCGAAGCCAACGCGTCCGCTTCCGTGGCCGTGAGTGCCGTAACGTACACAGTGCTCGAATGGGTGAGTCCCAGGCCGGTTTTCGGATCGATGATGTGCGAATACCGCACGCCGCCGATTTCCACGAACCGGAAACGATCCCCCGACGTTGCCAGGGCGATGTTCTCGGGTGCGAGGGTCATTCCGTCGTTCATTTCGATCTTCCAGCCATCGGGCGGCGCGTCGCCGAGCCGCATGTCGCCGCCGGCGTCGACGAGCTGAACCGTAATGCCATGCTTGCGGATCGCCTCGAAGGCTTGGTCGATGCCGTAACCTTTGGCGATACCGCCCAAGTCGAAACGCATTCCCTGCTGTTTGAGCCGAACGGTTTGCTTTTCCCGATCGAGCTCCCAAAGATCGTTGCCGACGCGTCGCCGGGCCTGCCTGACAAGCTGATCCTTGGGCAATTCCCGCTGCCGCCGGGCTCGCCGCCAGAGCCGGACCAACGGGCCCACGGTTACGTCGAAGGCCCCGTCGGACAGGACGCTGTAACGTTTCGAGGCATCCAGAATCGCAAAAAGATCAGGCGAGACGGGGATCGGCCCCTCGGTTTCACCGGATGCCGCGCTCAGCCGGGACAGTTCACTGTCTGAATCGTAATCGCTCATGATGGCGTTGAGTTCGGCGAACCGATTGAACGCCGCCTGGGCCGCTTTGTTTGCCGTTTCGGCGTCTTCCGTGTACAAAACGAGCCGCACGGAAACTCCCATTTGCAACGATTCGAACTCAAATCGCTGCGGTTTACCGGCGCGGGCATCGCCGGGAAACGAAAGAAGCAACGCCAAAAAAACGAGCCGGAGAATGAAATACCGCGCGATTGACATTGGATCATTCACAAGAGCCACGAGTGGAATGGAGCGCAACTTGAGGATGCCTTCGGGGCAACATTCATTGATTACCCATCTTCGCGCGTGTCGCCCGAATGAATTCCGGGGACGTACCGCAACAACCACCGATGAAATTCGCGCCGGCGGCGATCAGTTCCCGGGCTTTTTCCGCGAACAGTTCCGGTGATTGGCGATAAACCGTTTGTCCGTCAACGACTTCCGGCAAACCCGCGTTGGCCTTCATCCAGATTGGTTTGTCCGTTGCGGCGCGCATCCGGCGGCAGATCGGGATGAAGCCGTCAATGCCTTGACCGCAGTTCGAACCGACGATATCCGCCCCGGCCGCGACGAGTTGTTCGACCGCCTGCTCCGGCGTGGTTCCCATCATGGTCCTGTCCTTGGCCTTGCCGGAATCGAAGACCATGCATGCCGCGACAGGAAGCCCCGTCGTCTTGGCCGCCTTAACCGCCAAACATGCCTCCGTGGGATCGCTCATCGTTTCAATGACGATTCCCGCCGGGGATTCCATCGCAATGGCCTTGGCCTGCTCTTCGAACGCGGTGTAAAGCTCGTCTTCGGTAACGTTACCTGCCATGAGCATCATGCCCGTGGGGCCCATCGAGGCGAAA
>JBEBTM010000137.1:0-9461 GCA_040393745.1 Thermogutta terrifontis
ACATTGCGGATAACCTCCCCGAGTAGCCTACCTGAGACGGGCCGGCTCATCACACTATATTCGCGGCTCTTTTCGGGGGAGCGTATAAGCGATGAGCTTGGCGACAAGCCTTGCGGCGAGAAATTCCGTAATGACGTTCGCCCCGCCGAAGGGGGCGACTTCGACCACGTCGGCTCCAAGTACTTCCTTCACTTCACAGACTTTGTGGAGAATGGTCGTCACCTGTTGCCAGGAAAGTCCGCCGGGTTCCGGGGTGCCCGTTGCAGGAGCGAATGCCGGATCGAAGGCGTCGATGTCGATAGTGATATAAACCTTTTCGGTCAACCCATAGAGAACCCGGTCCAGGCAGTAGGTAAAATCCTGTGCAAGCATCGCCGGCGTGATAAAGCGATGGACTCGTTCGGGGCATTCCCGGTATTCTTCTTCGCTGAAACTGCGAATGCCGACTTGGACCAGATTCGGCGTCCAGTCGAGCACCCGCCTCATGGCCGAGGCGTGTGAATAACACCCACCCGTAAAAGCCTGCCGCAAATCGGCGTGAGCATCGAACTGGAGCACGCTCACGTTATCATGGATTTCAGTCAGGGCTCGAACGATAGGCGGCGTGATGCTGTGCTCTCCGCCGAGAAAGATCGGAAATCGGTCCGGCCTGAACAGCTCCCGCTCCCGGACGGTCGTATAGATCCGTTCGAACTCCGCCTCTGGACTCTCGCCGGGGGGAATAGCGGGCAGTGTCGCAATTCCGAAACGGGTGATATTGGCAAGCACTTCCTCGTCGAAATGCTCCATCTGGTCGGAGACGGCCAAAATCGCCGCCGGTCCTCGGTCCGTTCCGCCCAAGAAACAGACCGTACCCTCATAGGGAATCGGCTGGATAAGGTAGCGAGATTTCGAGGGATGCCGAAACTCGTCTGGCAATTCGAAAAATGTTGCTGACACGGCACCTCCCTAATTGATTATCCTTCCGAAGGAGCCGCCTCCGGCGCTTCGACCGGCAAATTCAAGCCCGCCGGCAACGATTTCGGCGCGGAAACGGTCATATCATACCGGACGATACACGTCATCAGGAGTATCACACCCAACGACATGGCCATGACGGACACTCCCACGGCCGCTTGGAAGAGGTCTATACTTTTTGGGTTACGTCCCAAAAGGAACGGAACGGATACGGCAAAGAGTCCGACAATATCAACGACAATCAAGTAATACAGGGTCGACATGAACCCGACATCCTTGAAAGGACTGGCGATGATACAGTAGATGTTGAAACCGATCAGCGCAAACAGGAGTAAGACGCTGAAAATGACACCGAGAATGGTCCCCAGTTCCAAAGGAGCCTTGCCGGAAGGCTCCTTCTTTGCCTTGGCCGGCTTCTCTTTCTTTTCCTTTTTTTCTTTCTTTTTCTTTTTTGGGTCCTCGGCCTCCTCAAGCTCCGGCGCAGCGGCACCGGCTTGATCCGTCGGCGTTTCAGAAGCCCCGGAATCACCGAAAGGCGGCAAGCCAAGGTCATCGTCAAGCGGCGCTACGGATTCTTCGGCCGAAAACGGATCTGACGGCGTTGGTGCGCTTTCGGCAGCGTCATGGGACGGGAAATCAAAATCCACAGGATTCGTATCGCCGAACTCGCTCTCCTCGGTATAAGAACTGAAGTCGAAGTCCCCGAAATCATCATTGATCTGCGAAGGATTACTGTCGTTTTCCAAGTCGTCAGGCTTGTTGTTGGGATCTTGCGACACGGAATTCTCCTTATATTCATGCAAAATTCAATACTGTTTGGCGAAAATGGCGTGGAAACCGGGGAAACGGAAAACCAATCCAACAAACCACCTCCGGTCAGATCGGCGAAAAAACCACGCTTATTTTAGCGTATTTTTCGCAATTTGCCATCCTTATATGAAATTTTGCCAAAACGCCCCGTAAAAGCCATAAACTCAACCCAATCGACCATCAAAGGACGGAAACGTAGCGAAGTGTGGCTCCAGCGAATCGTGTATACATGGAATGCCGTCATAGCCAATCGCTATTCTTTTTCAGTTTTACTCATTTTGAAGACCGCCTGAACGAAAAACGTGAATGTCATTGTTTCGGGTGTCGCGGCGACGCCTTCAAACGGCTCCGGCTGTCCCATACCAAGTTGCTGTGTACTCAGTATTTGCATCATATAATAATCCTGGTTACGATGGGAATAAACACTTGAAGCCCCCTGGTTTTTCGACAGGTTGGCCGAAAGGTGCATGACGGACCCACGTTCCAATCCCGCGGCTTTCGCAAGGAAACCGGCTTGCTTACGAGCCTGTTCGAACGCCTCGGCGTAAGCTCCGTCGGCTTCCTCTTCCGTTATTTTTGAAACAAAAATAAATCGCGGTTCGTCGGACACTTCCGATTCGCCCGTATAGATGCTCATTCCTCCCATTTCCTCAACCAACTCCTCTTCCTCAGGCGTCATGTTTTCTTTTTTTGCCGTGAAATTCGCGGCTGCGATTTGCTGCTTCAGAACGTCAACCTCCTTGAAAATATCTTCCACGTTCTTTCCCACCAAGGGCCGCTCGGCGAAGAGCATGCACTTCATCGTAATGGACTCCGGAATTTCCGGTTTTTTCTGCCCGGTCTGCCGCATCCGCTGGGCGATCATCGCTTCCATTTGACGCCGCTGGTTTTCCTGCGTTTGATCCAAACTGAAATGCTCGAACCTGATCTTCTCCTCGTTGAAACCGATTTTCCGTATCTTTTCAAGGGCGGATTGACGTTCCGTTTGCAGATTCGTAACGGCCTCGTCAACAGTTTTTCCGCGACCATGTAGCGTGATAATGACCCGAAGCATTTCGGGAAGTCGTTTAACGGTAGCGGTTCCCGAAGCCGAAATCGCGGGATAGGACGGCGCCGTATCCCCCGACTGGTTCATCATGGGAAACTGGGCCCGGGTCGGCATTACAGCGCAGAAAAAGAACAGACTCGCCGCCATGAAAGAAAAAGAACGTTGTACGGTCCTCATGAAAAAACTCCTGGTTAAAATAGGTCACATTAAATTTTCGACTCCGAATTTATCTCGGATTTCCTTGCGCAATTTCAGTATCTCGGGTCCTTTCATCGCGCGGATGCTCCAGTAAAAATCCTGGATATTCGACTCGTCCAGTCGTTCGTAAATCTCACGTAGCACCGGGACGTACTCCGCATCGCCCGTTGCGGCAATGGCCCGGTAAAGCAACATGCGAACCATCCCGCCGCTTTCATCGCCGGCCGACTTGTTCTTCTGCCAGTATTTCAGCAGCGGCGTCATGCCCGAAGCATCCCCGAGAAGCGTCGTAAAATAACCTGCATAAGCGGCCAGTTCGTCATTTTCATCCGTCAGCAGCGGCTTGAATACCGCCAAATCGAGCCCTTGCGGCAATCGTTGCGATTGGTCCCGCGTAAAATCGGACGAAAACGACCCGGGCAAATACAGGGTAATTCTGCTGCGCAAATTCTCCAAGCCGTCCCGATCACCCACGAGCAGCCGAATCGCCATTTTACTCCTGGCCGGATCTTTTTCTTTCAGCGTCTCCATGGCAATCTCCGACGCTTGTTCCCGGTCCGTCAGCGACAGGAGCCGAATTTGAAACATGTCACGCCGAAATTCCTCGCTGAACGCCGCGTCGGCATCCAATTTCCCGGCAAGATTTCGGGCCGACTCCGGCTGGATCGCGAGCAAAATCGCCATGGCAACGAGCCGCTGATTTTCGGTGCCGCCGTCCGTTTGAATTTGCAGTTTCCCGGCAAGATGGTCCCGGATTCTCTCCGGCGGCGTTCCCCGGTGTGTATACCGGAATTTATCAAACAGATAGAGTTGTCGAAGTTTACGGTAAATATCGTCCATTAAATCTCCGGACAGGTTCTTATCGCCGAGAATTTCCCAAAGCATCGCCTCGTTACGAATGTCGGGCATCGCCGTAAAACGCTCGATCATTTCCACGATCTGCCCCGCCGACGGCGTATTCCGGGTTCGCCACTGCTCGAAAAGTTCCAGGCGCTTTTCACGCGGCAACCAAGGAACCGTGTTCGCAAACAATTCGAAATAATCAGGCTTTTCATGCACCGTCTCCAGTAGCAGCGGAATCATTTCGTCCGCTTTTCCCAGGCAAACCAAGGCCGCCGCGGCGACGATACGTTCTTCCACGGACTCCGCCGAAAGCATCTTTTCCAGAGATTCCCGGAGCGTTTCCATCCACGTCGGTCGGCCTTTTCCCTTCATGAAATCACGGAGCCATTCATCATACGCTTCGGGTGAAATCATCGATGCGTCTGCGGAGATCAGTTGCTGGAGCGTGACATTGACATCTTCGTTTTCGTCCAATTTCTCCACCATTTCCATTTCGATGGCGGGAGGAAGGATCACCGGCGGCGATGTTGCCGGCAACGGAACGGAAACGAAGACCGGCGCGGCATCGGACGATCCCCCTCCTGCGACAACGGTTCCCTCCAATGGTGTCACGGGCACAGGTGTTACCTCTTCAGCAACCACCCACGTGGCCCCCTCCCGCAAAGACGCTGGAACCGCCGTTGGCAACACGGGAGTCACCCCGCCGGTAATGACGGCGTCTTCTTCGACAATCGGTGGGAGAATGTCTCCATTGATTTCTTCAACGACGGTTTCTGCCTCGACAACCTCATTGGCCTTCGCACCGGAACTCATGAAACGCAGAAAACTGGAAAGCACTCCGGTCGAACGCGGTTGCTGAGGCTCGACGGGAACATACATATCGGAGTTCCGCCAATCGGAAACGGCATATGCACGATTTTGTACGTTGCTTCGCATCGAAGCGAGGCGGAGCGATTCGAATTCTTTGAGCAGTGTTTTCGCCGTGGCAATACGGACCCGGCTGTCCACATCGGCAAGTCCGAGGGCGATGGTTTCCTCTTCCGCGCCCGCACTCGCGATCAAGGCCGCCCGGATTCGGGGATCCGCGTCTTTGGCAAGCTCCCGCAAAAAGGGTTTCGCTTTCGCCCGTATCACAACATTACGATTCAAAATTTGCATCACATGCCCCGCAAGATCGGGAAACCGCTTGATGACTTGAACCAGCGGCTCCACGGCATCGGGTAAATCGGCCCCCTGCAAACCTTCCACGGCCTTACTGACAACGAAACTGTCCTCATCGTCGAGCAGCCCGATAAACGCAACGTAAATTTCGGCCCGCAATTTCGTTTCCTCCGACCCGCGAGAAGTCGAGGAATATTCGAAGTCGCCGCCCAGCGCTTCCGCGGCGTCGGCCCGGACTTGCCAGCGATCATGCTTGAGCAATTCGATCAAACTCCGCGACGCCCGAAAATCCCGTTTTTTGTGCAGCGTTTTCAGCACCCGGATCGCATGCACGATCAAGTCGGGATCCGTTTCCGTGGTCACATATTCCGTGATTTTCACACAGGTTCCCGGCGCCGGATTCTCCTCAAGCTGTTTCAGCACGGCCGCGCGCACATTCGGTTCCGGATCGACAAGCAGATCCAGCAGGATTGCCTGCGAATCTCCGCCGATGCGCTGCATTCCTCGGAGACATATCTCGCGAACCAGCGGGTTCGGGTCACTGAACAATTCGCGCAGCAGCATCTGATCTTCCGCCGTGGCCAGACCGGCAAATTCTTCCGCGCTCTTTTGCCGCACCGCCGTTTCCTGCGAAGCAAGCCGGAACAGTCCGCCTGGCCAACGTGATTCCAGGTTTTCCGCCGCCACCAAACGATACCGCAACGACTGAAGTCGGCGTCGTTGATCGTCGGTGGTCACGGTCTTTAATTGTTCGTAAACCAACGGGAGGAACAGAACCCCACGGCGAGTGAGCCGTTCCCGGATAGCCTCGGCCTCGACGTCGGAAGCCCGAAGCATCCGGCTCAAATCCGCTTCCGCTTCACTCCGCAGCGTTTCGTCCATATCACCGGCGCCCGGTTTCGCTTGGCCCACCCCCTTTTGCCAGTCGTCCAGCGTCTTGATGTGTTCATCGGTCCAGCTTTCGGGCCTCCAGGGATCCATCGCATCCACAGGCGCTTTCCATTCCCGGAGAAGTTCCAGTGCCGATAATCGCACTGAAAGATTTCCCGTGCGAAAAGCGTGGATGGTCGCTTCGCTTGCCGACTGCGGAAACGGCAAAAGCCGCCGAATGGCCGCCTCACGCACCGCCGGACTTCGGTCGCTCCATTGCCGGATACGTTCCTTGATTTCGCTTCCTGTCGGCGGCGCAGGCGGCTTGACCGCAATGGCAACCGTTTCGGATATCCGCTCCGTAGACTCACCCGGAGGTTGCGTCGCGGGCGGAAAAACGGGACTCGAAGCCCGAATCGGCATGGTTACGAACAGGCTTGCCGAAAAAAAGCCCAGTGCGATACAATGACGTCCGATGATTTGTCGAAAATGGTCCATGGTTCGTTTTTCTGCTCATACGGAGCGGTTATTTCAAATCGTCGTCCCCGTGTCGTATTTTCGTCCAATATTGGTCGTAATCGAACATCGGGCTGTTTTCCTTGTCATGACAAACCAGGCATCCCTGTGAAGCCCGGGTCGCCTGGGATGTTTGAATTTCCGTCTTCACGCAATGCCGGGACGAAGCGCCGTGACAGGATTCGCAACCCACGTTCCTCCGCTCCGTCGACCGTCCGGCCGACTCAAATCCGCCCGACCAACCGTATCCGGTAACATGACATCGTTGACAGTCAGGATCGTACTGGGCGCCTCTCGGTACGAGCGATTCCCAAGCCGCGGCGTGCCGGGATTCTTTCCAAATACGGTATTCCTCTTCGTGGCAACTTTGGCATGCCTGCGTTCCGGCCACGACATCAAGCGGAGCGACGGCAAACCCCGATTCGACGAAGGGCGTTTCCTCCGGTGTCAAATCACGGTGTTTCAGTTCGGCATAAAACCGTTGTACATTATCAATTTGGCCCGGTTCATCGGCAAAGCGTTCGTCCAATTCGACGATTTCTCCTTCCAGCCGAACATCTCTCGAATCCTTTTCCGGAAACGTTAGTACGACAATAAATTTTCCCTGCCGGGTCGCTGAAGTAAGCAGCGTATGCCCTTGGGCGTAGACAGGCGGAACCGGTTGCCCCGTGGGGCCGCCCACGACGGCATCGACTTCCGGCAAATCCTGCGCAAGTTTCCGCAATTCGTCTTCCGGCATATAAGCCAGTACCACGGCATAATCGAACGAGCCGGCCTGTTCTTTCAAAATCCGAAGCACGGCCTGACGAGGTGACGCGACTCGGATATTTTCGTTCTGATAATCCTGCGACAAAACGCCGATGAAAATGATTCTCCGTTTCCCCGCAGTCATGGTTTTCGACGCCGAAACCAAGGGTTTTCCCGTCGTATCAGTCGTGTTGGCCGAAATCCAGGGCGTTTGCAGTTTTTCAGAAAGAAGCCGGATTATCTCGGGGCCCGATTCGGCCTCGGCTTTCCCTATATTATGTACACAAACGCCCATCTCGCTTTCGCCCCGCAGGATGGCTTCGAGTTTCAATCGATCATATACGGTCGTCCCGCTGCCTGCGCCACCGACATCGGCGACGAACACCGTCTCCGTTTCGCGCCGTCGGTCGATAAATGCCGCACGCCGGGGAAGCCCGCCCGACTGATTTGATGCACATCCGCAGGGAACGATCCAGCCTGCCGTATCGCCGCTGACAACCACCGTCACGGGCCTTTCCGGCCTGGTTTTATCGCAACCTCCCACCGCGATCGCCGTTAGTACAACAAAATAGAGGAATAATCTCAAGGCAGCCTCCGCTTGCGTTTTCGTAGCGGTATGTGTCAATACAACAGCGCATAGGCCAAAATATTGACGTTGATCTCGACCGCGTTGCTGATTTCATCGCCGCCGCAACAGCAGCAATCCTGGGTATGCCGGGAATCGTTCAAGCCGTCGGGGGAATATATTACGCCCATTCGGCCGTCCAAACTCACTCCGGCAAGCGGCCGGGGCGTACCGCCGTGGGTAGTCGTTAATGTTTCAATATCATAGACCGTGTGGAAAACGGGGTGGCTCAAATCAATATCCGTCATCGCGTTTTTCGGGGATACCATGGGAATTTCACGCCGAAACGCCCGGTCCCATTCCCGGGAAGAACAGCCGGCCGAAGCGATCAAAAGCCCGCCCCGCTCGACGTAACGGCGAAAGTTTTCGCGTTCCTTGTCCGTAAGCTGGAAGTCGCCTTCGCCGGTCATGATGACCAAGGGGAATTCGAACAAATCGTCGTCGGTCAGTTTCACGGCATGAAAGCGTCGACTCGTGGAAATCGTGGTTTCCTTTTCGGCCTTGATCAAAAAATGATCCGAAAAGCACCGACTGCTTTTCGTGCCCGCATAAACGAGGTTGGCCACTTGTACGATGCCGTCGGGTTCGCCGCCGGACTGCTTCGCGTCGGGCACCGACGACGGTTTTGTCTCCGCGGCGATTATCGCCGAAACGGAAACGCACAAGATAAGCACTGCGGAAAATACGATTGATTTTGTCATTGTACCATTAACCTCAAAGATCGTTATTGTTTTTCACGACGCTTAGCGAGAGCAGAAGCGAAGCGACTGTCTCTCGGATATTTACGGCGAGCGGAAGCCCGAAGGACGGTCCAGACTCGCTGGGTTTGATTTGGTTGAAAAGTTCTTTCTCGCAAAGCGACTAAAGTTTCATTTATTCGTCAATCCTTGACGGGGGACCTTTCGCTTTCTTCGAGGATACGTTGGAAATACCGCCCTACGGCTTGACGGTAGCGCAGCGGCACGGCCCCTTCGGCGGTTCCGCTTACAGTTCCTTCAACGGCCGTTTCAAAACCGTCGACCGGTTCGGATTCGTCGTGACCGTCCCCGCCGCCTTTTCCGAACGAATTCCTGGCGCCGCGTCCGCCGCCTTGCCGTTCATGCATCGCGGCCATGCCCGGTAACGAGCCGTAAAGCCCCGTGTTTCCCCCGCCTCGCTGAGATGAATACCCGCCGCCGGCTCCCGTCCCGAACCCCGACCCCGAGCCGGTTCCGAAGCCCATGTCACGTAATAGTTGCGACATTGTTTGGTTCATGCAACCGCCGAGCGACGGTTGAAAACCCAGGCAGTCGGACGCACACTGCCCCATACCGCCCTGGCATTGTTTGAGAAATTGTTCGAGAATTTCCGCCGCCTCGACCGCTTTGGCATGTCCCAGCGAACCGATATATTCCGACATCGCCGACTGCATTTCCGCCATGACGGTTTCGGCGCTGCTCGCCCTTACGGCATAAACGAATTGCAGGGCCTGGGCGCGCAACATCGCGAATTTATCATCATCCGGCAAGTTGTTCGCATTGTCTTCGATGCTCTTAAGCAGATGACCCAGGTCTTCAAAGATTTCGCGCTGTTCGTCCTCCAATTCACGCATCCGCGCTTTCACGGACGGATCGTCGGGGCGGTCCGTATCCTTGAGCGGCGATAAACGTTCGGCAAGGTCCTTTTGCCGTAATACGAGCTGCGCGA
>JBEBTM010000138.1:0-9443 GCA_040393745.1 Thermogutta terrifontis
CCGCTCTCCGTTGATTTTTTTGTATCGCTTTGCTATGATACCCTCAGGAATCGCGGCTCTTCGCAGGACGCCCAGCTGCCGCAGGACGCTTACTTTGCCTTTTTTGCCCGGTTTTGCCGCAATGTTAACAGGAGACCGTTCCTCGTGGCTACCTCGTCCGAACTCAATGCTTTGACTGTGAAAGATCTTGGTGCCATTGCCAGAGAGCTGGGCGTTCCCGGCTGGCATGAAATGCGCAAAGAGGAACTGGTTCGCTCTCTCGTGCAAAAATCTCGCACAAAGTCGGGCAAAGAGGTTATTACCAGGCATTTAGCTCCCCAAAAACCGGCAGCGAAACAGGCTCCCGGCTCGACCGTTTCGCCGACGAAAAAAACTCCGGAAAAGAACGCCAAAGACCAAAAGATTGGGGAAAAAGGCGAAAAAAAGAAGGCGGTGCGGGTTGCCGCTTCCACGGAAATCCCGTCCAAGACGGCGCCGGCTCTCTCCTCTTCCACTTCCGGCCAGCGACATCCTGAAATCAAGGAACGGCAACGACTTCGACGCGACATTAGTACGCCCGATGCAACGGGTCGGCCTGACCAACTGACCTTACTTGTCCGTGATTCCTTTTGGCTCCAGGCAACTTGGGAATTGAACGCCAAAACGATCGAACGGGCCAAAGTCGCCTTGGGACACGCTTGGTACGCTTCCGTGCCGGTTCTCCGTCTTTTTCGGCAGGAAACCGATGGAACAACGTACCCGAAACGCTTTTTTGTCCGTGACATCCCCATACACGGCGGCGTGAATCATTGGTATTTGGATGTCAACAACCCGCCGTCAAGCTTCCTGGTCGAGCTGGGTTACGTGTCCCGGGAAAAGAAGTTTTATTCCGTTGCTTCCAGCAACACGGTTACCACGCCGCAGCGGCAAATCGTCGATGACATTGACAAGCTCGACGGCAACTGGCGCGGCGTGGCCGATGATCTGGGCCGGATTTACAAGCTCAGCGTCGGCGACGGCAACAACCAGGAACTGCGTAAGGTTTTCGAAGAACAGTTGCACCGGCCCATGTCCGCGCCGCTGCTTTCGCGGGCCGGCAAAACGGGCGGCGTGACGGATCGGACCCGCAGGAATTTTCACTTCGAGGTCGATGCCGATGTCATCATCCACGGTCACACCGATCCGAGCGTCCAAGTCACGATACGTAATGAACCGATCAAAATCGAAGATGACGGCAGTTTTTCCGTGCGATTTTCCCTGCCTGAAAAGCGGCACGTTTTCCCGCTCGAAGCCGAGGGCAGCGACGGCGTGGAAATGCAGCGGGTCATCCTCACGGTCGAACGTAACACCCGGGTTCTCGAAACGCTCATTCAAGAACCCAACGACGAAGATTAAAACGCTCCATACCATCGGCGGTTCAACCGCATGAAGGTTGACGGATTCTCCATGCAAGTATTCCACGACCCGACCGCCTTGCCCGATACGTTGCGCGGGGGCGCCGTCAGTATCGGTAAGTTCGATGGCATGCACCTGGGGCATGCCATGATCGTCCAGCGGCTCAAAAATCACGCGAGTCTTTTACAGGCTCCGTCGATTCTCATCACGTTCGACCCGCCGCCGATGGCCGTACTCCGGCCCGACTTGGAATACAGGCCCCTTTGCACGCTGGAACGAAAAATCGAACTCATCGCCGGATTCGAGCCCGAGGCGCTGATCGTGGTTCCCACGAACACGGATTTTCTCCGGCAAACGGCGGAAACGTTTTTTTACGATACGTTGAAAGGTCGGCTCGATGCCCGGGTGGTCGTCGAAGGCCGGAATTTTTCTTTCGGGCGGGACCGCATCGGCAACGTCGAGGCCATTCGGCTCTACGGCCAGTGGACGGGGATCGACGTCGACATCGTCGAACCGGTTCGGGTCGGCGACGAGGTCGTCTCCAGCAGCAGTATTCGCCGCATGCTCCGGGAAGGCCGGGTCGAGCGGGTCAACGAGCTCATGCCACTGCCGTATCGCTTGACGGGTACCGTGGTTTCCGGCGAACGGCGGGGGCGGCGACTCGGATTTCCCACGGCCAACCTGGACCACACCCAAACGATCATTCCCAAACGTGGCATTTACGCGGCCCTGGCCGTTTTGGAGGGCAAATCGCTCGGTGCGACCGTGCATATCGGGCCGAATCCCACGTTCGATGAAGACGCTTCGAAGATCGAGGTCTTTTTGCATGATTTTCAAGGCGACGTGTACGGAAAATCGCTGCATGTCGATTTCCTGGCGATGCTGCGTGAGACGATCCGCTTCGAATCCGCCGAGCAGCTTATCGATCAAATGAACCGCGACGTCCAAAAGAGTCGGGAGATTTCAGCACGAAAACTCGATTAGAAATCAGCGCCGCCGTTTCAGGCACACCCAGAACGGATGCAGCCGGTCGCTTCGCGTTCGGGCGTCTTCGAGCATCACGGCGATATCCTTCTCGACGTAGCCGTCCGGCGGATGGTATGGTCTACCGTTGACTTCGACCGAGATTTTCGCATTGAAATCAAGCATGTCCGGCGTGAGGAAAACGAGGATGTCGTCCATTCGCGGCGTCACCGTGACATTCAATCGGTTCACATTGGCCTGCTTCATGATCGTGCTGCGAACCGTGATCTTTTTTTTCGGTATGCCCTTTTCCGGCCAAATGATCGGGTCCGTGACATTGTCCGGCGACTGCTTGTCCAGCATCGGCAATTCCACCCACCAGAAAAAGTCGTCCCAAGCCCGCATGGAATAGGCTTCGAAACTGAGCGGCGTGAAATTGCGCGTACGGCGGTTCATCCATTCGAAGACGTTGATGATTTCGTCGGAAAACGATTCCTGTCCCCGACCGATAAAGCGAACCACGGTCACGTCATAAGGGGCGGCCTGACGCGGCAGGTACTGATTGAACACGGCGGCGTTCATGTCGAAATTTCGCGTTTGACCCAGTCCGTTCAGCTCGCCGTCGACGAAATACATCGGAACATGGCCGACATTCGGCTGGTACGCTTGGATGTACTTCGAAGCGACGCCGTGAAAGGGGATCGCGCCGGCCCAGAGATCGGGATGCGCCAGCGCGATGTCCCAAGCGGCCGTTCCTCCGACTCCGTGGCCCGTGATGAAGACCTTGTCCGTGTCGATATTGAATCGTCGGAAAGCGTCTTTGAGCGTGAACAGCACGGCCGCGTGGGGAAAAGCCGAGAAGTCGTATTCGAGCCGCTTACCGACCTGGGGGTTCCAGTCGGGCGCAACGACAATATAGCCGTGCCTTGTCGCATGGCCGGTCCGCTCGCGTCCCCGCCAAGAGCCCGCCCAGAAATCGATTTGCATTTCGGGGCTCTGCGTCAGTCCGTTAAGCGTTACAAGAACGGGATAACGGTCGCCCCGCAGCGGATCGTACCCGGGCGGCAACTGGACGTTATAGCGAATCACGCCCTCGGGCTCGTGCAGCGGATTGGGGATTTCCAGCTCATAAAAGCCGGGTTTCTCTTCGTCGGTTTCTTCGGTCGTTTCTTTCGGCGGTTTCATGTTCGCAAGGATTCCGGCGATCATTTCCGGCGTCGAAGCCTCGAGTTTCCGGAGCTTTTCGAGGATGTCCTTGCGTTCCAAAGCGTCGTGTTCGCCCGTGAGCAGGTATTTTCGAACGAGTTCTCTCGCTTCCGGCAATGACGCGGCAATGGTCAATCGCCGGTTGCTCACCGCGGAGCCGGCGTACCAGCCCGTCATGGCGATGGCGAGTTTTTCCGTGTCGGAAAACGCCTTGTCCGGGGCGGCCATTTTGAAGGCGTCCAGGCGTCCGATCGTGTTCAGGCTCAAACCGGACTTGATTTCTTCGAGGATCGGCGGAAGCCGGTCGTCTTTCTCGGTCTCGGGCAATTTTTCGTACATGGCGTCGATCTGTGCGCTCATCGCCTCGGCGTTCCGTTGAAAGTCGGAGTACCGTTGGATCATGCGGCGTACCGACATGAAAAGCTGCTCCGGCAGTTTTTCGTCTTTTTCCAATGCCCGGAGGTAATGCAGCACCAAACCGTACTGGCCCGCGTTCCATCGGAGTTCCATTTCGTTCAGTCGGTTCTGGTAACGCATTTGCTCGAGCCGACGGTACACGGCCGTGAGATCCTGACGAACTTCGGCGTCGTCTTTCCAATCTTCAAGAATCGAGAACAGTTCGTCCGCGGCTTTTTCGAGCAGATTGGCGTCCGTGTAAAATCGAACGAGTTTTTTGCGGTCGTTGATGTCTTCCCGGTCGATCTGGTTCATCAGGATCGGCGTCAGTTGTTCCCGAGGCAAACTGGCCGTTGCGATGCGCATATCCCAAATGAGCGGATTGTTGTTCAGGTGGAGCCCCTGGACCCGTATGTAGCGAGGCGTGAGTTCGGTGATGACCTGTGAAGCGAAGCTGGCCCCGCCCTGGAGAGGCAGTAGTCGCCGGCCGAATGTGTCGAATTTGACGTTCGTGTCATAATCGCCGAGAACGGTCAATTTCGTGCCGTCCTGGCTCGGCCTGATTTTCGTCTTGAAGATTTGCATCGATTCCGGTGTCGCTTCGGGAATCTGGTTGCGCCGTATCATATATTCCGGCACATAAACATAGCGCAGTCCATCGTCGACGACCATGATCAACCGTGCCTTCGCCTGGTGAACTTCGCTTGCTTTTTCGTTGACCGCAGAAAGTTGGGCAATCTTTCCCTCCAGAATACGGCCGTCTTGCATGACGACTTTCGCTGCCGAAGCAGGTAAAGTAGAGCAAGCAAGAAGGCAGAGCAGGAGAGCGGTGACAAGTGGGGAGAATCGGGTCATCAAATGAAATCAGTGAAAAATTGTCATGTGAGTCACATATACCGACAAGCATTATTCCGGCTTTTGCATGGGGTGTCAAGTCGTAAATTCCGATCAATGCAAGTTTGCCGATTATAACGAAATAACCGGTTTTACCCGTTGCTCCGCATGCCGTTAAAAGCGTAAATGCCTTGAATGCGAAAAGTCGATGACGGAAGAACGAGCCTTTTGTTTTTGATGCCACAGTTGTGCAAGCATGCAAACAATCGTTTGAAACAGACGATTAAATTATTATGCAACGGATTCGAAAGTACCGCTTGAGAGAGACGCCAAAAATAATCGGTGCCTTTCTGTTGGCAACATCTTTCGGTATTTCAACGGCTGTTATTTTGCCGGAAGGCGTTGCGCAGGAACCTGTTCGCCGTCATTCCCGGCATTACATCGACGCCGACGTGCATAGGCCCGCTGAAACCGCTCCGTTACCGCCGACAGTGTCTCTCGAACAAGCGAAGACGGTCCAGGTTTCGGTGCTCATGCCGCTTAAAATCGACGATTGGACGGAAACCATCAGCATTGCGGAATTACAGGCTTTGGCAGAGACGCATAACCCGACACTGAGAATAATCAAGCACCAAATCGGAGCGGCGCAGGGGGCGCAATATCAGGCCGGGCGGAAACCGAATCCCACGCTGGCTTACGAAGCCGAGGAAATAGGAGACGGAGGAAAGGCAGGAAAACATGGCGTGGTTATAGAGCAGGAAATCCAAACCGGTGGCAAACGTAAACTGGAGCGGAGCATTGCAGCTTGGGAAACCGACGCCCGGCGGAAAGAGCTTCGGCTTCGTTTCGCTTCGATTCAAAACGATGTCAAAGCAAGGGCTTATGAGCTTTTAGCCGCTCAACAGATTGCGGAGATTCAGGCGACTTTGGCAGATATCGGCCGCAAAAGCATGGCGGCCGCGGATGAATTGGTCAAGGCAGGTGAAACTTCGCGGATCGACTTGCTCCAGATCCGCGCCAAGGCCCGCGAGTCCGAGGCGGCTTTGAAAAAGGCTCGCATCGATGAAGAATTGGCGTGGAAAAAAGTTGCGACGATGATTGGACAAAGGGAACTGCCGAAATCCCGCATCGTCGATTCGCTGGAAGTCGACGGGTTTTATGAAGATCGCGAGACCGCATGGCAGGTTTTGGAAAGCCAGTCGCCGAAATTGGCCATGGCTCGCAGCCGAATCCAGCAGGCGCGAACCGCGTTGGCGCGAGAGCGGGCCGGACAGGTTCCTGATATTGCGGTGAGTGGCGGAATTCACTATGATTTCGCGGAAAAACAGACTCTCGGAAGTATTGGCGTTGGAGTACCACTCCAGATTTTCGACCGTAATGAAGGCAACATCCGAAAAGCCCAGGGTGAACTTGCGGCTGCATGTGGAGAATTAAATCGTTTGACAACAGTGCTTTACGAGGAGTTCTGCGAGTTTTTTTCGACCTTGGAAGCCACTCGGGGACAGGTCGACCTATATCGGGAGCACATTTTGCCGGATGTCCGTGAGGCTTTGGAATTGAGCCTGAAAGGATACCGACAAGGGGAATACGGGTACATGGACGTCCTGAGCGCCCAACAGGCTTTTTTGGAATCCCAGACGCAATACGTTGAACTTTTGAAGAATCGAGCTCTCGCCACGGTATATTTGGATGGTTTTCTGGCAACGGGTGGACTGGATGAGACCGAGAACTGACTCAGGGCTGATTATAGTCTTATGTAAAAACAGCGGAAAAGCGTGAGACAGGAAAATTAAAGCAACTTTTCCTGTTGAGATGAAAACAAAAAATAGAAAAACTTTTCTGATAAATTAAACTTTAACGATTTCGCGGACGATTTGGAAATTGCGGAAGAACCGGCGCAGCCTGCGCGACAGGATACGCCAAAGAGTTCCGTTGAATGCCTATCACACGATAGAACCTTCTATCGCCAATTATTACGAGGATAAAGTCAGATGAATTGTCAACGTCAAACATCGTGGGTCATTGTCGGGGCTCTCCTGCTGAGCTTGAGCGGGATGACGGGCTGCCAACCCCAAATGCCGTTTTACCTGACATCCAAGGGGCAGGAGCATAAGCACTATGTTCCCAAGGCAACCCAGATTGACTATCCGGACGTCAACCTTCCGTCCTACGCGGAGGTTTGCAATACCGTGGATCCACTCACACTGGACAACCCCAATCCGACGGACATGTGGGATTTGTCCTTGGAAGAAGCGGTACAGATGGCCCTGAAGAACAGCAAAGTCATTCGTACACTCAACGGTGTGAGCTTCTCGAAGGCGGGTGTGGCCGGCACGCCGAGCATGTTGCTTTCTTCGCCCACGGCGGCCAGCACCGTCTACGACCCCGCTCTGATCGAAGCCGATCCTCGTTACGGTGTTGAAGCGGCTCTTTCGGCCGTGGATGCCCAACTGACCGCGGCGGCGAATTGGGCCAAAACGGATAACCCGTCTTACTTCCCATCAAACCGCTACAAGGACGATTCGGGCAATTTCTCGACCCGGATTCAAAAGAGCACCATGGATGGTGGTACCTTCTACGTCGAACATGCAAGCATTTACAACCAGCGGGATACGTCCAACGTAGCCGGTGTGTTTTCCTCGGCTCCGTCGTCTTGGTCGACCTATCTCGAAGGCGGTTTCCGTCAGGCCTTGCTCCAAGGAAACGGCACTCAGTTTAACCGCATCGCCGGCGTCGGATCGACCACGCCGGGCTTCTACAACGGTGTTGCCGTTGCCCGGATCAGCACCGACCAAGCCTTGAACGACTTCGAAATGGCCACCCGGAACCTCGTCGCCGATGTGGAAACGGCCTACTGGAACCTGTATTACGCTTATCATCGTCTTGAATCGGTCAAGTCGGGCCGCGATTCCGCCCACCAGACTTGGTCGCAGATTTACGCCATGTACATCATCGGTGCTCAGGGCGGTCGGTCCCAGTTCGAAGCCCAGGCCCGAAACAACTACTTTACGTTCCGCGCCCAGGTCGAGGCGGCCCAGAGCAACTTGTTCAAAACCGAACGCATGCTCCGCTACGCTCTCGGATTGGCTCCAACCGATGGTCGACTCATTCGACCGGTCGACGAACCGATCATCGCTCCGCTCCAATTCGACTGCCACAACATCATCTGTGAAGCGTTGCTCCGGTCACCGGAACTGCGTCGCCAGAAATGGGAAGTCAAGAAGAAGGAGATGGAACTGATCGCCTCGAAGAACTATCTGCTGCCCCGTTTGGACTTCACCGCCGGCTACCGTGTGAGTGGGGCGGGCAAGGACCTGGTCAACTCGCGGCATCACGACAACGCTTTCGATTCGCTCACCGGCGGCAATTACGCAAGCTGGGTCATGGGCTTCGAAGCTTCGGTACCGCTCGGTTTCCGGAAGGAACTGGCCGGTGTTCGTCACGCCCAGATGACCTTGGCGAAGACCCGGGCGATTCTCCGGGAACAGGAGCTTGCCCTGTCCTACCAACTCCAGGAATCAATCAGCGACATTTCGCTGGCCTACCAGCAGAGTCAAACCATGCTCCAGCGTCGCATCGCCGCGGACAACGAAGTCAGCTCGGTCAACGCCGCGTTCAAGGCCGGTACGACCACGCTGGACCAGTTGCTCGACGCCCAGAAACGGCAAGCGGAAGCCGAAACGGAATACTACAGCTCGATCGTCGATTACAACCTCGCGATCATGACGTTGCATTACCGTAAAGGTTCGTTGCTCGAATACAACAACGTGTACCTCGCCGAAGGCCCCTGGCCGGGCAAGGCGTACTTCGATTCGAAGCGTCGTGCCAAGGCTCGTGACGCCGCTCACAACCTGAACTACGGTTTCACCCGGCCTCGCGTGGTTTCCCGTGGACGGTATCAGCAACACCAGAATCATTACAATATGATGAGCGACGAGAGCCGAATCATGAACGACGCCAACGGGCCCGCCGAGCCGCTCCTGGCCCCGCCGGTACCATCGACCCTTGAAACGGAAACCCGCTCGGCCCTGCCGATGCCGACCCTGACCCCATCGGCCGTGGTGCCCGCCGTGACGTCTTCAGACCGGCCGGTCGTTGGAAACTCGCAGGTTTCCTTCACCGCGCCAAGCGTGGGAACACCGATGGAAAGCACGACGGTTCGCCGCCCTGTCCGCAATCATTACATGCAGCAGGGTTCGGAGCTCCCGCCTCTGTAAATATTCGATCGAGTTTTGATGCGACAGAAAACGGAAGGGAGCCCGGGTTCCTTTCCGTTTTTTTATGCAAAACCACCCGGCAATAGGGCGCGAAACGTAGGCGAGTGCCGTCCATAACGAGGAGAATCCGGTGTTCTGGCGATTGGTTTTAATCTTCATCCTGGTCCCCCTGCTGGAATTGCTTTGTCTGTACTATGTGCTGACGCAATTCTTCGCCCTCATCCTGACGGCCTTGACGGGAATCCTGGGAGCGGTGCTCTTGTACCGACAAGGCCGGCGCTGTTGGGCCATGCTCAACCGGCAACTGGACTTCGGCGAAGCTCCAACGGCGACGGCGCTGAACGGGGGGCTCGTTCTCCTGGCCGGAGCACTGCTGATTTCGCCGGGCTTTCTAACGGACCTGGCGGGCCTCCTGCTTTTGGTGCCTTTGTTCCGGATGCTCGTCGTTTCGCA
>JBEBTM010000139.1:0-9359 GCA_040393745.1 Thermogutta terrifontis
TGTTTGAAAAGGCGGGGAACTTTTTTTGTGCAATAATCCAATATCGCCTTCTTCATGTCGCCGATGGGAAGCGGCGTACGAAACGGAAACCGCCGGCGCCACGATCCGTAAGGTTCGCGAGGCAATCGAACGGGAAGCCGCCGCGACCGCGCCGCTTTTTCCAGGATTTCTCCGATCGGCCCGATGGCGTGAATATGTTGATGCGAATCGAGATGATCGACCTCAAGGGAATACCGTTCTTTCAGCATGTCCATCCGGTCGAGCTGGGCTTCAAATTCCAGGGCGATTTGTTCCAGAAACTCCGGACGCGACGCTTGCCGGTAAAGTGAAACGAAGCCGCGCCGAAATCGGCCCTGTTCGTCGACCAGGAGCGGAATCGATTCCGGGGATGCAACGGACCGACCGCTGGTCAGGGTGAAATGGAGCCCGATTCCCAAGCTGGGGACGTGTTCGCCGACCTGTTGACACGCCGATTCGGCGGCGGGCATGGCGACCATCAAGCTGGCCGAGGAAACCGTCCCCGCCCGAGCCGCCGCGAGAATGGCGTCGTTTCTCGAAGGCGAAAAACCGAGGTCGTCTGCGGTGATGATCAACACAAGAAAGGAAGGGGCTAGGCCACTCGGGGCGGGCGGAAGTCGAGCATGGCCGGGTCTTCCCTCAGGGTACAGGAGTTTCCCCTGTCGATCGGTGTAACACCTTCCATGCTTTCGATGATGTAGACGGGCCGCTGTTTGACCTCTTTCAGGATTCGGCCGATGTACTCCCCTTGGATGCCGCTGGAAATCATCTGCATGGCCCCGAAAAAGAGAATGAAGGCCAAAAGCGATGGATAACCCGGGACATCAATGCCGAACATGATGGTTCCAAGAACGTAATAAATCGCGTAAATTGAGGCGCAGCAGGCAAAAGCGGCACCCAAGTATGTCCAGATGCGTAGCGGAAACGTGGTCGAGGCGGTCAAACCGTCCAAGGCGAAATTCCAGAGCTTCCAGTAATTCCATTTCGTCGTCCCCACGGCCCTTTCCGGCTGTTCATAAAGGACGCCGATGCTTCGAAAACCGACCCAATGGAACATTTCCTTCATGAACTGTGTTTTTTCCGGCATCTGGAGCACCGCCGAGACGGCTCGCCGGCTCATCAAACGGAAATCTCCGGTGTCTCGCGGGATCGGCTGTTCGCAAATGGCGTTGAAAACACGGTAAAACGCCTGTGACGTGAGCCGCTTGAACAGCGATTCGTCTTCCCGGGACTTGCGTGTTCCATAAACGATGTCGTAGCCCTCTCGCCATTGGGCCAGGAATTTGGGAATCACCTCCGGCGGATGCTGTAAATCAACGTCCATCGGAATGACCGCCTCGCCGGCCGCGTATTTGAGTCCGCAAAACAGGGACGCCTCTTTGCCGAAGCTACGCGAAAGCGTGATGATTTTGACCCGACTGTTTTTCTCTCGGGCCCTTTTCAGGACTTCTGCCGTCCCGTCCGTGCTTCCACCGTTGAGAAAAAGATATTCATAGGAATACTCCGGAAGATCCGCCATGATTGCTTCGACGCGATCAAGGAACAGCGGAATAGCCTCTTCTTCGTTCAAAACGGGGACAAGGATCGTGAGATTCGGTTGTTCTGGCATCGACGGATATTCCTCGGAACGGCCTTGGCATGTTGGTTGACAGGGATGGCCATGATCAGGCTCCAAACATTCGACGGAAATTTTATTTGTTTTACCGAAATGGATCAATAGCAGTTTTCCGTATTGCCACGTCAAAATCGCGGAGAGGGCGAACTTCCGTCTTTTGAAACGCGATACTTCGTGAGCAGCCTTGATCCCGGCGTGGTTTCGGCATCGGCGTTCCAGGATTTGATCCGTGAAACTTGGCAACGGCGTGGATGATGTCAGGGATCAAAATAGGAAGAAAATTTCGCACAAAGACACGGAGTTTTCGATACCGCGGTTTCAATTTCGCGGCAAAAGCACCTAAAAGACAAGCTGGAAAGAAGTTATGTGCTTTCATGGCCTGGCGTCTTGGAAAACCCACTGCGTCTCAGTGTCTTTGCGCGAGATAGAAAGGGTCACTATTTTCGACTTTACAATCGTCCGAGCCCGATGGCCTTGTCTTGAAAAAAGGCAAAAATCCGATATAGTAGTTGCGTTCTTTTCCGGTCGCTTTTTCCGTCCACCGTCCATTTCATCATGTCAAGAGAACCCTTTCGACCGTATATTTGGGATCATAACGAGATATTGCCCCGTGAAGAAATCCGGGCTCTCCAGTTCGTCCGACTCCGAGACTGCGTGCGGCGGTGCCGGGAAGTTCCCTTTTATCGTGAACGATTCGACCAGGCGGGCATCTCGCCGGATTCGATCCGGTCCGTCGAAGATCTTCAAAAGCTGCCATTTACGACCAAGGCCGACCTGCGGGACAACTATCCACTGGGATTCTTGGCTGTTCCTCGCGAGCAGATCGTCCGCTTTCACGGTTCCACAGGCACTACGGGCAAATCAACCATCGTTGCCTACACGCAGGACGACATCGAAATCTGGTCGGACCTTTGTGCCCGGTTCCTCGTTTCCGGCGGTTTGAAGCCACACCATGTTGTCCAGGTCGCTTTTGGTTACGGCCTTTTTACAGGTGGATTCGGGCTCCATTACGGTATCGAGCGGGTCGGTGCGGCGGTGATTCCTGCGGCGGCGGGCAATACCCGACGCCAGTTGATGCTGCTCCAGGACATGCAGGCGGACGCGCTGGTTTGTACGCCGAGCTATGCCCTGACCTTAGCCGAAGCGATCGGCGTCTCAGGAATCGAACGTGAAGAACTGGCCCTGTCACTGGCTTTTCTCGGCAGTGAACCCTGGACGGAATCGATGCGGGAGACCTTGGAAAAAGCCTTGGGGATCAGCAGTAGCAATAATTACGGACTGAGCGAGATCATCGGGCCCGGCGTGAGTGGCGAGTGCCCTGAACGTTGTGGTATGCATTTTCAGGAAGACCATTTCATCGTCGAGTGCATTGATCCGGAAACGCTCAGACCTGTCCCGGAAGGTGAGCCGGGCGAGCTGGTTATCACGTCGATCACGCGGCAAGCGATGCCGATGATACGTTACCGAACCCGAGACATTGCAACGCTTTACAGCGGCAAGTGCGACTGCGGTCGCGAAACGGTTCGAATGTCCCGAGTCGTCGGACGTAGTGATGACATGCTCATCATTCGGGGCGTGAACGTGTTTCCCTCGCAGGTGGAAGAGGCGCTCTTGATGATCGAAGGAGCCGCTCCGCATTACCAGATTGTCGTGGACCGACCCAAAACCCTGGACGAGGTGAAGGTCCGAGTTGAAGTGACGGCCGAAAACATGTCGGATAAGATGAACGAAATGACGCAACTCCAGCGCCGTATCGTCCACGCCATCCAGCAGGTTACCGGCCTGAGCATGGAGGTTGAACTCCTGCCGCCTTTGACACTGGAACGCTTCGAAGGCAAAGCCCGGCGGGTCATGGACAACCGGGATCTCAAAGTTCACTGACCGGTACCGTGGATTCGGCTTCCACGGTAAGATAATCTGTTGGCGGTTCCCGCGTTTCATGGTATAATGAAGCGGGTTCGGTGGTCGTTCGCCGATGCCGTTAAGCACGAAATTTTTCCAATCCAACCTAATTTCGTTCCGTCATGGAAATCAACGTTTCAATTTCGATCAAGGGCGCCCTGCGGGGCAGTAAGAAAGTAACGACCCCCTGTGTGGTCGGACGAAGCAAAGAGGTGGGGTTAACCGTCGCCCATCCGGCGATGAGCCGAAAGCATTGTGAGTTATACGAGGAAGGCGGAAAACTTTATCTCCGAGATAATAGTTCGCTTAATGGAACGATGTTCAACGGTGATTATATCGAAGATCCGGTCTGCCTCCAGTTCGGTGACACATTTACGGTCGGGGATTTGGCGTTCACCATATCTTCACCTTCGGTACCCTTGTCGGAAGAACAGGAAGAAATCGTCAACCGACCCACTGCGGTCATTTCGATCGAAGAGGATTTGTCCGGGAACGACGAAGCGACGGGCATGGCGACGGTGCTGGAATCGCCCGGCAGCATCGGGCCGGACGACGAATTGAAACTCCAAGACGACCCGTCGGCGGCTCCCGCGAAGAAACCAATCTCTCCGAAAGACGTTCGGATAACCCGTTAAACCGAACGGCGAAGATGTCGGCGGGGGATCCCCTATACAGATGCTGCTTTTCAAGAAAAAATTCATCGAGCCGATTCGCCGGGGCGAGAAAACGCAGACGATTCGCCTCTGGAAACGTCGCCGCATGAAGACGGGGCAGCGCAGTTATATTCCAGGGGTGGGCTATGTTTCGATCCTGGAAGTCGAACCCGTCGAACTCGACAACCTGACCGATGCCGATGCCATACCGGACGGTTTTGCCACGGCCGATCTGCTCCGTGCGGAAATTCGGTCTCTCTACACCGCCGAAATCGCCGCCGGCTTCCAACCCTACCGTGTCCGCTTCTCCGTCTTCCCGCCCGAGGAACAACGGCGTATGAAGGCGGAAAAGCAACAGCGCAAAGCGGACGACCAGGATGCCCGCGAATCGGACGAACAGCGTAAAGCCTTTGTCGACAGCACGTTGGACAAACTACGTTCCATGGCAAATTCGTGAAACGGTGCTGAACCGGCCATCACGCTCGTTTGATGGGAATTTTTCCCAAGTAAAAGGCCCGAATTCATCGGACCATTTTTCGCACGGTTTCTTTGTTCACCGGGGAGATGACGCCTTTTTCCGTAACGATTCCGGCGATCAACTCCGCCGGGGTCACGTCGAATGCCGGATTATAAACCTTCACGCCTTCCGGGGCGGTTCGCTTGCCAAAGCCGCAACAGATTTCTTCCGGGTCCCGCTCTTCAATGGGAATCAAACAGCCATCGGCGAGCGCCAGATCGAACGTCGAAACGGGGGCGGCCACGTAAAACGGCACACCATGCGCTTTGGCGGCCACGGCCAGCCCATAGGTTCCGATTTTATTGGCCGTGTCTCCGTTGGCGGCGATGCGGTCGGCTCCCACGAACACGGCGTCGATCCTGCCCTGTTTCATGACCATCGCGGCCATGGAATCGCAGATGAGCGTCACGTCGATGTCCCGTTGCATAAGTTCCCACGCCGTCAGTCGGGCACCCTGGAGCAGCGGTCGGGTCTCGTCGGCGTAAACGTGAATCTTCTTGCCCGACTCGGCGGCAGCGAAGAACACGGCCAGCGCGGTTCCGTAATCCGCCGTGGCTAAACCGCCGGCGTTACAATGCGTGATGAGCGTATCGCCATCCTTGATCAGTTGAGCTCCGTTGTTTCCGATCGCTCGGCAGATGGCCCGATCCTCTTCGTGGATCGCCTTGGCCTCGGCAAAAAGCGTTTCGGCCACCTTGGGAACCGGCGTGGAATCGAGCAGCGCGGTCGCCTTGGTTTTCATCCGGTCGAGAGCCCAAAAGAGGTTCACCGCCGTAGGACGACTCGACGCCAGGTACTCGACCACATCGTCCAGCCGTCGACGGAACATTTCACTGTTGGCATCGTCCGGTAGCGTTTGGAGCCCCACGCAAACGCCGTATGCGGCGGCGATTCCGATAGCCGGTGCCCCACGAACGCGGAGCATTTTAATCGCCTCCCAAACGGTTCGGTCGTCCCGGCAATCGATTTCACGGAGTTCAATGGGTAGCAAGGTCTGGTCGATCATCCGCAAAAAACCGTGGCGATCGCCGATCCAGGAAAGCGTTTCAATATTTTGGTAGGGCATGACGGGTTACAGAGGAGGAAGTTCAAAAATGGTCGGTGCATCACCGGCCGTTACGAGAAAACGCCCGTTTCGACTCCAGGCCATTCGACAATTCCAACTGCCGTGACCAGGCAGATAGGCGGCCAATTTCAATGTTTTCATGTCGATGATGAAAACCTGGTCGCCGTTTCCGATCCTGCCCACGGCCAGTTTGCCGCCATCCGGGGAAAAGGCGAGCGAAACGATCCTGGCGTTGAAGGGCCCCAAACGGCGGAGCGGCTCGCCGGTTTTGGCGTCCCATATCGTGATACTGTCGCCCTTGGATGTCGTTGCGATGAAACGGTCGTCTGAAGAAAAGTCAACTAATCCGCTGTTACCGGATTCCACATGGAGCAAACGAATCGGTAACCAGTTGGCCGTGTTCCAAATCACGGCGGTTTGATCGCCGGAAATGGTTGCGAAACGATTTCCTCGCGGTGAAAAAGCGATGTGGCCGACGGTATCGGTGTGATGTTTCAAGACTTTGATTGGCTCACCCGTTTCCATGGAACGAACAATGACATCTTTGCCGGACGAGGCGCAGGCGAGATCGCCTTTCGGGGAAATCAGAATATCATTGACGTTGCTCGGATTTTGCTGCTTCCAAAGATCGTCTTTTTTGGCGATGTCATAAAGCCGAATATGGCCTTTACCGCTGGCGAGAAGGATCTGTCGGGAATCCTTGGTGAAATCGGCGGGCCCGTGATGGGCACCGTCTGCCGTTTTCAAGGTTTGTAGATTTTTGCCGGTTTTCACATCCCAAATCAACATGGCAAAATCGGGGTCCATCGCCGCCGCGATCATGGAATCGTCCGGGCTCCAATGGACCGCGAAAGTCTGTCGATAATCATCCGTTGTACTGAAACGGCGAATTTTCCGGGCCTTGGGGGTGCTCTTTTCCCAATCGCCTTCGAGAACGGGGATGGCTGAGAGCGTCGATTTCCGGATCACGAGCTCGGTTTCTTCATTCGCGGCGTCCGGTTCGCCTTGTTCCGCGATACGTTCCAACTCCCTGGCACCGTCGACATCACCGTCTCGAAGGACGTCGCGGGCGATGTCCCGAATCGCTTTGGAAAAACGGGTCCGTGCCGTCTCGATGGCCTTACCGAGCCGGGATTTCGCCGTTTTGAGCGTGCCTTCCGGATTGTAGGTCGAAAGCGAAAAAGTTTCAGGCTCTTTCGTGTATTCCAACTCTTTTTCTATTTCACCGTACAGGGCCAGATTTCCACGTCGTTTGGCCGTGGACAATTCGCTTTCAAGAACGGTCTGGTAAACCTTTTTCGCCTGGTCCAGGGTTTGTCGTAATAACTCTTCCGCCTGAGCGACTCTGGAATTGTTATTGTCTTCCTGCGCCCGAACGGCGCCGGCGGCAACGAAGACAGCTAAAAGCGCGACGATAAATAATCGGTTGAGCGAATGCACGACATCTTCTCCTTGTCTGATAACTGTCAAGAGAACTCTGTTTCATGACATTCTACCGAAGAGCATCGCAAAAAACAACCGGCGCAAAGCGTTAGGTTTTCTCCGTATCGTCAAACAGGGCATCCACGAATTCATTCGGATCGAAGGGGGCCAAGTCTGCAGCGGTTTCGCCCAGCCCGATGAATTTCACAGGCAGACCAATCTGCTTACGAATAGCCACGACCACACCGCCTTTGGCCGTTCCATCGAGTTTGGCCAACACAATGCCGGTACACAGGACCGTCTCGGTAAAATGCTTTGCTTGGCTGATTCCATTCTGTCCCGTGGTCGCATCGAGGATCAGGATGACTTCATGCGGCGCTTCGGGTAGCAGTTTGTTCATGACCCGACGAATCTTTTCCAGTTCGCTCATCAGGTTTTTTTGCGTCTGGAGCCGGCCTGCGGTGTCGACAATGCATACGTCGGCCCCGATTTCCAAGGCTTTTGCCACGCTCTTGTGGGCCACGCTGGCCGGATCGCTCCCGGCGGGCCCCGTGACGATTTCCGCCCCGAGCCGGCCCGCCCAAACGGTCAATTGCTCCACGGCCGCGGCGCGAAACGTATCAGCGGCGCCGAGCACGACTTTTTTGCCCTGCCCGGTGAGCATTGCGGTCAGCTTGGCAATGGTCGTCGTTTTCCCGCTGCCATTGACACCGCAGACCATGATGACCGTGGGGCCGGCTTCCGCAAAGGCAATCGGGGCCGCCGGCTGGGCCATGAGCTGCTTGAGCTTCGTTTTGATGACTTCCAGAACGTCGTGCATTTCCACGACCCGGCCACGAAACTGCGTCCGGACTTCTCCCACGGTCTCGTTCGACGCCGCAACACCCATGTCGGTTTTAACGAGCATTTCGAAAAGTTCTTCGAGAAAGTCGTCGTCGACGAGGCGGCCTTCCTTTTTGAAAAGGTCGCGGATGTCCGTGTTCAATACCTTGACCGTTTTGACCAAACCTTGTTTGAGACGATCGAAAAAGCCCATAAAAGATTGTACGGATTAAATTTCAGTATATTTCGGAAGCCGACAAAGGTCGGCGACGGGAGATACGCGAACTCCGCAGACTCGGCGTTCACTTGACCTTGTCCAGGATTCCATTCACAAACGCCGCCGAGTCCGCAGTGCCGAATTTTTTAGCCAGCTCCACGGCTTCATTGATTGCCACCGGACGCGGCGTGTCCATGTAAAGGAGTTCGTAAGCCGCGAGTCGCAAAATACTTCGATCCGTGGCGTTCATTCGGGACAAGCTCCACCGTTGGGCCACGGCCGTGAGAGCGGCATCGATTTCCTCAAGTTTTTCCGTGGTTCCATTGAACAGTTTCCGGGCGAACTCCCGTAGCGGTTTGTGGTCCGGCATTTCCTGGTCCAGATACGATTCGGCGAACTGGGTCCGCGAACCGGGATTCAGGTCATCCTGGTAAAGTACCTGAAACGCCACGGTCCTGGCCAGTGTGCGGTTGGCGAACTTGCCCTTGGGGTAATCGTCCGGCGAATTGATCGTTTCGTGTTCCATTCAAGTTTTTTTCGTAATTGTAAGAAAAACCAGCCCAAGCGTCAGCGCGGGGACGGCCCATTTTGTGCCGCCCCGATCACCGCATTACGACTGTACCCGAAATGCGTCAGTGAGCATTTCGGGCCCATGCAAACGGTTGATTCACCGGCCATGCGTTTACCCGAACAGGCCCAGTCTTCGGCCATGTCGGTCAGGTCGGTCAGGAGGATCTCCATTTTCTGGCGGTAGTGTTCGAAATCCTCGTCGCTGAGCCGCTTGGGAATGTGCATCAGGGGCGAGGAAATGATCCGGCCTCGGGAAAACGGGCGTGGAACGACAAACCGGTCCCAACTGTTCGCTCGCCAAGGTCGATCATAGCCCACACCATACAAAACAAGCGGCAATTGAAGCCGGGACGCCATATGAATTACGCCCGGCGCCATTCTCCGTGCGGGTCCCAGGGGTCCGTCCGGGGTTACGGCCAGCACGTTGCCGGTCGTTTTCAGTTTCAAAAACTGCTTTGCCGCCGTTGCGCCGCCTCGATTCGAGGAACCGCGAACGCAGCGCATTCAACGAGTTTGGCCACTTGGTTCACGATTTCCGCGTCATTGTGGCTACTGAG
>JBEBTM010000140.1:0-9341 GCA_040393745.1 Thermogutta terrifontis
GCCGAACCGTGCTTCCAATGGTGCGAGGCGAATCATCTCGAATTTACGGGTCATTACTGGGAGCACGGCTGGCCGGGTACCTCGCACGGTCCGGACAACATGGCCATGTACATCTGGCACCAGCGGCCCGCCATCGATCTGCTGATGAACCGTTACGACGACCGTTCGCCCAACGCCCAGTTCGGCAACGTCCGAAGCGTGAAGGAACTCGCGTCGGTGGCCAATCAGATGGGACGTTCCCGTACGCTTTCGGAAAACTACGGCGCCGGCGGCTGGGATTTGCGTTTCGAAGATATGAAACGCCTCGGCGACTGGTCTTACGCGTTGGGCGTGAACACGAACAACGAGCATTTGTCCTACGTCACGTTGCGCGGCGCCCGAAAGCGGGACCATCCTCAGTCGTTTTCGTACCATGCGCCTTGGTTTGAAGGGTATCACGCGCTGGCCGATTATTTCACCCGCCTTTCGTACGTTTTATCGCAGGGTCGGCAGGTGAACCGCGTCGTCGTGATCGAACCGACCACCACGGCGTGGATGTACCAGGGCGACCCGAAACTCGGCGAAATCGGCCGTTCGTTCACGGATTTCCTCAATGCTTTGGAACGGAACCAAGTCGAATACGATCTGGCGTCTGAGGACACAATTGCCCGTTTTGCCCGGATGGACCGGAAATTCACGATCAACGTACAACCGGATAAAAACAAAGCGACGGAAGCAGGAATCGTGGTGAAGGAAATCCACGAAGTTCTTACCAATCTGCGACTTGCCTGTGATTACCATAAATCACTGGCACGGTACGTCGACGGGGGAGATAATCTCAACTTCGATATCGAGTGTCCAAGCGAACAAGAAGCGAACGAAGTAGCCGATTTATTCGGAAATACCATTTTACGTGTCGACAAAAACGGCGCTGTCGTACGCCTGAATGACGTTGCTGAAATCAAAAGTAGCCCATTCAATTATTCTGCCCTCCAGAATACTCAAGTTGTTTTTCGGATCAACAAAGCTCGCTACGACACTGTCATTTTGCCCCCGATGATGGAGAATATCAACCGGCAAACGGCGGAACATCTGGCGAAATTCGCCGAAAACAACGGCACTCTTTTCTGTTGCGGTAACTGGCCCGTTCGATGCGATGGAACCGTACCCGATGGTGTCGAGTCACTATCTCTACCGTCGTTCGACGATCTGAAAGGCGCCAAAAACGTTTCCATGGAAGAGCTATCGCTCTATTTCAGCCAGGAACGCGGCAATTATTACCCGAGAGACCAGGTCGTTTATCTTCCCCAACTGGACGAGGAATCTGCAAAACACCTTTTTTCACATCGCCGCCGGGTTGGTGACATTGAAATCCTTTTTTTGTGTAACACAAGTCAGGAGAAGAGCCTTGAACTGCGATTGGTGGCATCCGTTAGGCGGGATCGCAAGACGCTTTGGATCGAGGAATGGGATCTCTTCACAGGTAAAATGACCCCGTTTCGCGGAATGGGCGGCATGACGGGGACAAGTTATGCCGCGACATTTGGTCTCCACCGCACACTTCCGCCTGCCGGGAGTGTTCTGCTTGTTTCTTCCGATCTGGAAACGCAGGAGAACGGCTTTTCTCCCTGGGTCTTTCAAAAACCGACTGTGACCACGACGCTACCCGGTTCGGAAACGACCGTCAAACGGTTGGAACCGAACGTGTTGACTCTGGATTACGTCGACGTCAAGGTCGGTGATGAAGAACGGAGGAACCAGTACGCCTGGCAGGCAAATCGTTGGATTTTTCAGAAGCACGGTTTCCCGGCCGGAAATCCCTGGGATAACCAAGTGCAATTCAAGGACGAACTCATTTCCAAGACTTTCCCCGAAAACTCGGGCTTTGAAGCGACCTATCGTTTCCATATCAAAGAAGACGTTCCAAACGATTTAAGAATCGTAATCGAACGTCCTGACTTGTACGAAATTACTTGCAACAACGAGCCGACAGCCGTGTCTTCGGACTCCTGGTGGCTCGACAAATCCTTTGGCGTGATCGATCTTTCAAAGGTTGCGAAGGTCGGTGAAAACGAAGTCAAAATCGTCGCTTCGCCAATGACGATCCGCCACGAACTCGAACCGGCGTACCTCTTGGGCGATTTTTCGCTCGAAAATGTCGAACAAGGTTTTATCGTAACCACTTCAAAACCGCCGGTGATGAAACCGAAACCGCGAGTCGATGGAGAATTTCGACATTCCGACGACTTGGAAGGCGTTTCCTGGCTCTCCGCAGGCGTCGGATTCCGGCCCGGCATGGAGGATCGAGCACCGACCCTGATTTTTGATCTCGGCGAAGAGCGGGAGGTCGCTTGCATCCAGATTTATAACTATTGCGAGCGAAATCTCGAAAAACGCGGTGTAAAAGAATTCGAAATTCCCGGTTTCGGGGTAAGCGAACTCAAACCAGGTCGCGGCGTTCCTCATTATCATATCCTGCCTCCCGGAACGAAACTGAAAACGGTCGAGTTCAAAATCCTTTCGAATCATGCCGGGACGGCGTATCCGATCCCGGAAGACGTGAAACCCGAGGATAACGGTTTCGTAGGGCTCGCCGAGGTGCGGTTCCTTGTCCGGAATTTGGATGATCCGGAAAATCTGATACCGCTTGAAGGCGTGACCGTGAAGGCGTCGAGTGAATTGGTTACGGGGCCCCATGACCGGAAGGCGGCCTATCTCGTCGACGGCAGCGGGTTCCCCACAAAGGCGGATTTGGCCGGTTGGAATCGTCAAGGCATGCCGTTTTACAGCGGGAAAGTCGAGTATTCCCGCGGCTTCGAGGTAGAAAAAATCGAGCCGAAAACTCAGTATTCCGTGAAACTCCCCGAAAGCCCGAGCGCTTGGTACGGGGCCACGGCGCAGGTTATCGTCAACGGTAAGTCCGCCGGATTCGTGGTCGGTGCTCCCTGGACGGTCGACGTTACGAAAATGATGCAGCCCGGCAAAAACAAAATCGATGTGATCGTTTACGGTACGCCGAAAAACCTGCTGGGCCCCCATCATGCGGGTCGCCTGCGCGGCAGCGCCTGGCCGGGCTCGTTTCATCAAGCCCCCGGAAAACAGCCTCCGGGCGAAGCATACGACACCATCGGTTACGGACTTTTCGAGCCGTTCGAGCTGATCGCATCCGAGCAACAACCGTAACAACAATGACTTTCTTCAGCGACTTTGACAATGCCCGGCTGGAATCGCAACTGGCCGGAGACCGTTTTTTTGTAACGTACCGACTTTCCGGAAACGAAAACGAAGCAAGGACCAAGGCCCGGGATATTTGCGCGGAACAAAGCGTGGAATTCCCCGTGGAGCTTTTGCCGCCGGGGGCGATTCCCGAAAAAATCGTGGGACGCATCGAGGAATTCCGCCGGGAAACCGAGGGAACCTGGCTCGCGACGATCAGCTTCGCCGAAGAAATCGCGGGCGGGGAATTCACGCAGTTTTTGAACGTTATTTTTGGCAATATCAGCATCAAGGCGGGCATTCAGGTCGCAAGGATTGTACCGAGTCAGGCGATTTACGAAATGCTGCCGGGCCCGAGATTCGGCGTCCCGGGAATCCGTCAAATTCTCGGCGAGCGTCGATCGCCGCCGCTTTTCACGGCGTTGAAACCGATGGGGCTTTCCGCACGAAATTTTGCCGGCCTTGCATCGACATTCGTCAAAGCCGGCATTGAAATCGTGAAAGACGACCATGGACTCTCGGACCAGGTGTTCGCCCCTTTCGAAGACCGGGTTCGACTTTGCGCGGGAGCCGTGAACGAAGCGAATGCGAAATTCGGGCGAAAATCCATTTACGTACCAAACATTACCGGGCCGCTTGAAAAGCTGCTTGACCGTGCACACCGAGCCCGGGAACTCGGTGCGGGAGGGCTCATGATCTCACCGGGACTCACGGGGATCGACGGATTGCGGATGTTGGCCCAGGCGGATCCGGGGCTTCCCCTGTTCGCCCACCCGTCCTTTATCGGCTCTTATGTCATGCACCGGGAGCAGGGAATTGCTTGCGGCGTGTTTTTCGGTGCGATAATGCGATTGGCCGGCGCGGATGCGACGATCTTTCCCAATTACGGGGGGCGCTTCCCGCTTTCGCAAGCCGATTGCATGGACATCGCAACCGGTTGTCGGGAGCCGATGGGTGGCTTGAAGCCGATTTTTCCAAGCCCGGCCGGTGGGATGGAACTTACCAATATCGCCGAAATGGTCGATTGTTACGGTAATGACATGCTCGTTTTGGTCGGTAGCGGATTGTTCCGGCTCGGTGGTGACTTGGTCGCCAATGTGCAACGCTTCCGCAAGGAAATCCTTGAGATGTGTCCCAAATAACGACGTGCACCCGGCAGTCGGAATACGATTATGAATACGGAATCATTAACGCGCGACAACGAAGCCAAGTCCGAAAAAGTCAAATGGTCGAAACGGCATCCGATTTTGTTCGCGGCGCTCGTCACGGTCTCGAATGCGTTTTCGTTCGTTTTTTTTATCGGTTTCGAAAGCATTGTCAAGCTCGATATCGTGCCGATCCTCGTCTACACGATCCTGATGGCGCTCGTGTATGCCGCTTTCAGACCCCTTGCGAAATATTTCGAGCGTGACAAGCCTCCTTTTCTGAAACGCACGGCCGTGATTGCCGGTTGCATTGCCGTTTTTGCGGTCTTTTTTGCGGCTATGTTGATTTTCGCGTATTGCGTCTTGCCGCCGGTTTCCGTTGCACCGGAGACGACCTACGTCACGGAACCCAGACGGAAAAACGGGCAAGTCGATTACCGCCGATTCCTGGAAGACCGGATTCTCGGCCCCGAAGAATTACGCTACGACAATAACGGCTACCGGATGATTCTCGCCGCGTTCGGTAAGGTCTGTTTGAACCCTGATTGTCGAATCGAGGAACGCGATATTTATTGGAGCGAAATATGCGATCAATTCCGCCTCGAACCGGACTTGAAACCGACACACCGCCTGGCAACCTGGGAAATCGGGCTTGACCGACGGCGGACCGAACAGGCTTGGAAACGTCCTTGGACCGGCGGCGAATTCCCCGAACTGGCATTTTGGATCGCCGAACAAGAGGCCAATCTCGAACTCCTCTCGGATGCCCTTCGCCGGGAACGGTTTCTGATTGTGCCGATGAGTCTTAACGAAACCTGGGGTGATCTGTTCATGTTTCCTGTTCGGGATTTGTTCCGGAAACTGGCTTATACCCTGCATTGCCGGGCCTTGTTGCATATCGGAAACGACGAACCTGAAGAGGCGATGAACGATATCGAAACATTATATCGGCTGGCGACGATCCTTCGCAAGCAAGTTTTCGACATGGACGACATTTGGAACGGTTCTACCATCCAGTGGTATGCGAATAACGCAACGTTTTACCTCGTACGCGACGGAAAACTCGACGTTCCGGGACTGCGAAATTTGCACGAAAAAAGAAGATCGCTCCTCGGCGATTTGTCCCGGCGGGATTTCGCGCTGCTCTGGCGCATTGACGCCTTGGAACGCATGCAGAGCATCGCTTCAGGGCAATTCTTTCTTGACGACGACACCGATCGCGGCATTTGGGAAAAGCGTTATCTGATCGCCAACATCCGTTTGGGCTTATGGAATCGGGCTTTTCGGCAACTCAACGATTTTTTCGACCGTTTGAATGCCCGCCTTGCCGAGCCGGGCTATTTCGAACTTGAAGAGTTGAGTCGGGCCGTTGTTTTTGCACCGAAAAATGATCTCCGCGATGGCGAGTTTTCGAAGTTTATGCGAATCGCCTTCTTCGGTTTGATCTGGAAAGGGCAAATCGGTCTTTATCCATGGATCGTGGCCGAGATGCTCGGCGGTGGTTTTTTCCTCGATACCAGGCAAAGCGGCTTCGATTGTTTCTTCCGTCTCGAAGCCACGGACCGGATGACGGAGTTGATCATCTTACTGGAACTCTTTCGCCGGGAACATGCCGGGCGGTATCCGGAGCATTTGGACGAACTTGTCAAAGGCGGATACATAGATGGAGTACCGAGCGATCCGTTTTCGCGTGAAGCCCGGCCCATCGGTTACCGGCGGAAGGGGGTCGGTTATGTGCTAAGCCACGAAGGCAAGATCAATGGGCAGGAAGGCCATCGGCTGGAATGTGATCCCGTGGGATGGGGGCGGAGTGTGACGGAGAAATCTCGTACACTTCGAGAATAGGTACACTCCCCAAATCCCATGGCCCGACGCCGCCTTTGCGGATCGTCTTGACATAGGCGGGTTTGTAGCGGCGGAGGAGTTCCAGGTCCCGGGGGTACATGACGCCGCTGCGTCGCTGGAGGACGTAATAGCGGATTCCCTGCTCGCGCAGTTCGGCGAGCGTCGCTCCCGGACGAGCGACCATGAAGGGCATACTGAAACGCATATTTTCGTTTCGATAAAGTTCAAAGGTCCGTGTCGAGCCGTTGCAAAAAGCGATGCGTTCACCGGCGGACGTGTTTTCCTCGAGCCAGCGGATCACTTCGGCGTCGAAGGCGTCCCAGTAGTATGTGGGCTCCATGTGTACCCGAACCGCGCCGGGCAAACCGCCGATGAATATGTTGTAGTACGATAACCACTGAGGGGCATACCAGAACATGTTCAGCGAAGCGAAAGCATAAACGGCAAGCACGGCCGGCTTTCCCAGCGGGATTTTTCTCACAAAAAAACGCCAGAGGCGTCCGGCTCCGATTCCTGCGAAAATGCCCAGGAAAGCGAAAGCAGACACAAAAAGCCTGACGCCGTCGTGGACGGGGGTGCCCGGGCAGGCACGGACAACGAGCAGCACGAGCATGTTCAGCAACAAAAGCAACGCACCCCATCGCTGCGATTTTTCACGAAATGCCGCGACGATGCCGATTCCCGCGAGAACGAGCAGGCCCGAGGGGACCGTAACGAGCGTCCAAAGGAATGTGTTGTACCATGGCAGCGGGTGGTGCAAGTCGTATAATTGTCCGAAAAAAAGCGTGGAAATATTGAGCGTCCGGTGCGTGTTTAAATGAACCCAGGTGCCGATGCCGGTGAGCGGATTCGTCCAAAGCGGCGGATTCAATGCAAAAAACACGGCATACGCCGCTACCGCGACAATGCCGCACCGTGCGACGATATTCGCTGCCTCCGGCTTTGGTCGGTGCTCCGGTTCCTCTTTCCGTTTGCACCGATACGCGATCAACCGAATCACTCCCCAAAGCGCGAAGACCAAAACAGCCGCTCCACCGGGAAATTTCGAGGCGAGCGTCATCCCGAGAAAAACGCCGAAAAACAAAGCTCCGCGGCGTGACTTCAGGGCTGCGGGAAAAAATGCCCAGGCGAGCAGCCAGGATGCCGTGAGCGTGGAATCCCAGGCGGCAATCTGCGCGTGCGCAAACAATCGGGGGATCATAAGAATCGCCAATATACAGAACACGGCCGTTTCCGTGCCGAAATCCGTTCTTGTTCGATAAAACACGACACCCAGGACCAAGGCGAAAAACAAGGTCGGTCCGAAACGGAGTTCATTTCGGGTCGCGGGTGTCGCTTTCGTGAACCGGCCGAGCGACGCAAGCATGACGGGCCACTGCGGATGGCCTTCAATAGTGACCGTGCCGGGCCAATGGACTTGAATTGTATCCCGGGAAAACAGGGTTCGGAGTGTGTCGGCGGCTTCGAGCTTCTCCAGTTCGGGCGTTTTTTGCACGAGAAGATGCACGCCGGGGATTTGGAGGAGAACCCGGTTGATCCAAATCGTCGCCAAGCCGGTCCGCCGCTCCATTTCGCCTTCATCCCAGGTCAGCGGCAATACGTTCGAACTGAAACGGAAGAGGCAAAAAATCGAAAGAACGACGAAGAGAGCCGATAGGATTCGGGTGGACCTGTTCACTTGACTGTATCCGTATCGATAATGGGCAGGCAGTTCGGATCGACGCTTTCCGGAGAATAACGCCGAGCCGCCTTGGCCGCTTTTTTACGTTCTTCGAGAATCCGGGCGACCTTTCGGGACTCCGAACAGGCGCAGCGTCGCGAACGTCCCCGGTTGGCAAAGAGCAAAGCCAGCGACATCAGTGCCAGGATGATTGAAACGGCAAGGGCGGTATAGAGAATGGTCAGCATGGGGTGGTTGATGATTGCATGAGAACACGCGGCGGTTCACGGTTTGTTTTCGTTCAAATAAAATTTGTCCGGCTTGAGAATTTCTTCGGGTCCGAACGGTCGGTCTCTGATGGACTCGAATTCCAGCGTGATCTTCGATTCCAGCATGGTTTCCAGGATTCCGGGTCCCTGTTTTTCAATGAATTCGGCGTTTATGACCGTGCAGACATCCGTACCATCCGCCTTGGGGAGTAGTGCGACGCATAATTCGTATATTTGAGCATAGCTTAACCCGTAGGCGCCGTCACCGAATACGTAAGTGAGACGTAGATAGTTGGCGATGATTTTTCTCCACGCGGCATCAATGAAACCGGCGTATTCCTTCGCATGTTGTGGCGACGGTGTTTTTGTAATGAAAAATAATTCCCGCTTTTCCGAGTCGATCCCGAAGCACGCGAATCGGCGATTTCCCTTGAGAAAGGAGAACGAATATTCGTTCACCGGCGGGGCCATGAATTTCAAGTAGAACGACTCGAAGACCGTGTAAGAATCGGGAAAAAGAATCGCGGCCTTGAAAACGTCGGCGTCGTCCGCCGCCTCGAAGGCCTCGATAAGAAGCGGGTTTTCCCGGGCCCGGAATCCCGTGAAGCGATCCACGATTCGTTTGAGTTTTTCGTCGTCCTTGAGCAGCATTTTATCGGACAAAAATACGCTGTATGGGTCGAGGGACATGGGGCCGGAGAAGGCCAAAGGTCCCCCGAAGATGACGACGCCATCCTTTGTCCTGACCGCAAAAAGGCTCGTCGTGGTGCGGCTTAACCCAGTGTCACTCATGGCATTTTCGAGGATTGACGCCTTGTGGTCGCTGTCGATATTCGGTACGACGATATTAACGCCGTCCTTCATGTTGTACAGGATGAAGAAATCCGTGATGCCTTCGTTTACGAGCGACTTGGTTATTTCATCGAACCGCCGAATCGCCTCGATTCCGCCCAGTTTTTCGACCGCCCCGGCGAGGGCATTCAACTTTTCCGCGAACGCCGCCGGCATGTCGTCAAGATTCGCGGTTTTTTCCAGTAGCGGAGTCAGCCGGGTCAATCGGGGCAACCGTACCAGATCGAAGTAACCGACGAAAGCCGTGTCTTCGTCGACAAAGGGAGCAATCATTCCGGCCAGTTCACCGGCCGTTTTTTTCGGCGGCGGCCATTACATGGCCGGGAGTAATTAAAACCCCAAAAAACACACAGCGGCCAACTGGAGTAAAAAAAA
>JBEBTM010000141.1:0-9306 GCA_040393745.1 Thermogutta terrifontis
TTAATATTGCAAGTGTAATATGTCTGGCATCGGCAATGATCATTTTCAAAAGAAAGAGAGAAGTGAACAATGGCTAAACTGAATCTGACAAATGTAGGTAAAGTCTATGACGGGAAGGTGACGGCTGTCAGGGACTTCGATCTGGAAATAAAGGACCGGGAATTCGTTATTTTTGTAGGTCCGTCAGGATGCGGAAAATCAACAACCCTGAGAATGATAGCAGGACTTGAAGATATAACTTCAGGGACCGTAAGCATAGAGGATGAAGTCGTAAACAATGTTGCGGCAAAAGACAGAGACATCGCAATGGTTTTTCAGGATTATGCACTTTATCCCCATATGACTGTCTATGACAATATAGCATTCAGTTTAAAACTGAAGAAATATGCACGCCATGATATAGACGATGCAGTCAACGAAACAGCAAGGATCCTGGGTGTTTTTCGGACAGATGATCCTTATTGCTCTGGCAGTGGGTTTCGTTTCGAATCTCTCCGATTTCCTTCCGGAAATGTTTTCAATATCAGGAGAAACGCGATTCTTTGAAGCGTTTTTCGGTGTCATGTTTTTAACGATCATCGGAATCGCTTGCATTGCATGGGTTGCATACCGCTCGTTTTACCGTTTGTCCGAATCACCAATTCGGAATGCCCACACGGCGGTACCGTCACAACGAACGAACGCTCTCCGGTTCGTCGCTTTTAGTTTGGCGCTGCTTGCCGGGGGTGGGTATTTCATCTTCGCCGTTCACAACTCCGGTATGTCGCCGGACACGAAAGTGGCCTGGTATTTTTCCGGCATGATGTTCCTTTTCGCAATCATCATCGCCGTGGTTTTCGTTGCACCGACCAAAAGATCGCAACGTGATGAAGCTGTTTTGCCTGCCCCCCCAAGTTCCGCTGTCGCTCCACTTGGAGGTGAATCGCAAAAAAACGAGATTTCTCCCGCACGAACACCATCACGGCATGTCCCCTTTTTCGTGGTTTGGTTCTGGCCCCTGTTGCTCCTGCTCGGAGCCGTTTTGTTCAAGCTGGGAACGCACGATTATCCCTATGAATTCTACCGCTATGAGGGCATGGAGGCCGTGTACCAAGCGGCACAAATTCATGGCGGCGTTTTGAGCCTGGCACTTACGTTGGTTCCGGTGCTGCTCGTGGCCGGTTGGACCTACCGCCGGTATCGCGGTTTCGCCTCCTCACCGCGCCGATTCGCTTTCTGGGGGCTCGGTCTGCTCCTCGGCGGTGTATTATTTTTCGCGGGAAACTGTGCGGGAATTGTTTCAACGCAAGTCGCCCTCGCTCCTTATGATCAACAGCGGATCCAGGAATACACCAGGAAACTTGAGCGGCTCGATGTTGAACGAAAACAATTGGAGGATGATGCCGAGCAGGAAAAACAGCGGGAACTCGAACGCTTTCGTGAAACGGACCAATCTCTCAAATCGGCTGCGGAGCAGGCCACGACGCCGGAAGAAAGACAACGTGTCGAGATTCAACGTCGCGAGGCCTTTACTGAGTTTGAAACCCAACAAAAACAGTGGGAGGAAACAATACGCCGGAAACGAGAAGAATGGGATCGGCGTCGGCAAGGTAGCACCACTTGGAATTGGGACGATACCGGAACCCGGTCCGCCTGGAAGGGATTTCGTTTCGTTTTCGCGTTCACGACCGTCGTTTCCTCGCTCCTGATCGTCGCCGGCGCCGTTTGCGCTTGGACGCATCTGGTTCGGATTCGCCGCCGTAGTCCCAGGCCCGGTCTGGTGACGGCGCTGGTCGCGGCCTTGATCCCCACGCTGCCGCTACTCTGGACGGCCCCTTTTTTGCTCATCTTTGCCCCCTTTGCCGACATGCGGGGCGGCGACGCCGTGCAGGTCGCCAAGTCGGTCGCCTTTGTTTTCGGCGCCCTGGCAGGGACCGTTGCGGTTGCGTTTTTCCTCCGATGGCTTTTCCGTTGGTTGAATGTCTCTCCGCAAGAACCTTCCCAGGAACCAATCGAGCTGCCGAAAAACGAAAACCAGGAACAGCAATCGCGGCGTAGCGCCGTTTCCGGAATCGACGTCAAAGGACTGCTCGTATGTTTCCTGTTCATCCTCGGACTTGGAGCGGTCTTTCTGTTTTCCCGCTGGCCGGCGGAGATGATTTCGCATCCACGTGAAATGGAGACATCTCCGGTCGAAATCGAGCGGACACACACCCTTTATGACGAAGATGTGAGACTCGTCGAGGAAAAACGTGCCATCAAGCAGGACGCCGCCGAAAAGGGACTCGAAGACGCCGAACTAAACCGGCTCCTGGAGGAAAGCGATCGGCGACATGAAAAGCGGGTCGAGGAACTGGAAAAAAGATACGACGACACCCTTCGTCGTATCGAGGAACAGAACGAACAACAGGCCGACAGTGCGGTCGCCAGTACTCCAGCGGTCATTCCCCGGCTTTCCCTCATGGGACTCGTATTTCTCCTGCTGGGCATTGCCGTCACTCGTATGGGTTTGCGGCAGTTGCGGAAAATCCGACAGGCCGACAGTCGGGGCGAGAGCCGGGACGGCCTGATTTCCGGGGCGACCATGACGCTGTTCTTTCCGCTCTTGTTCCTTTTCTTCGGGAGTTTTTATTTCGGTAACGACGTATTGCCCTGGGTTTTCCTGCCGGATCACAACGAGCTCGCGGAACTCGGTCAAGTGTACGGAAACGTCTTCGGCATGCTGACCGCCTTCGTTATCACGATCATGATGGTTTGGCAAACGGTTCGTTGGACGCTTTGTCGGCCCGCGTCGCCGACTCGGCTGCTCTGGTGGTGCGGCGGACTGTTGCTTGCCGCCGCGACCGTTTTTCTCCTGAGTTTCAGCATGTACGGCACGCTCTTCGCCAAGAACAACGCGATTGCCCACGATGCCGAGTGGCAATTCATGCTGGAAGAGCAGCGCGTTTGGCAAAACCTGCGAGGCAAGCGTTTCGATGAAACGGCCGCACTGATTCACGACGTGGAACGGTCGCGTGTGTCCGAAAACGAGCAGGAGGAACGAAAGGCTGAAATCGAACGGAAATACGATCGCCTCGAAGCGGAAAATTCCGAACAGTCGAACAAAAACCGTTCGAAAATCTCCATGGCCAAGTACGACGCCCTTCAACGCATTCGCATCGTTACCGGCGCCGGTTTCACTTTGGCTTTCCTGCTCGCCTTCGCGGGAGGTTCCTGTTACGTCGTTTATCGAACGACCATAAAGAGGAGGCGGTCGGAAGACGCTTCGGCGTTATCCCCGAGTTCCGCTGAGTTGCACTCGGGGTTCATGGGGGAGACGCCTCAAAAATCGCCGTGGCCGATGCGCTGGATGCTCGTTTTGGCGTCGCTGTTGTTAACGGTTTCCATCGCGGGAGCCATTGTCACGCCGATCTATTGGCTCAAGGCTCGACAGCCGATCACCGAAGCCCGGCGGGAACAGCGGCTTCTCGAAGGTCGATTGGCCTACTGGCAAAGCCGGCTCGACAATGCCCGACGAAGTTTCGATCCGGTATCGATCAAGGAAGCGAAAGAGGGCCTCTTGGTCGATTACACCGTCTTGTATCGCGACTATCAAGGCCGGGTCGGCACCATTGTCGATTCCCTTTCCGATGAAAGCCAGACGCACAATGCCGAACTGCTCCAACTGGAATATGCCGACCGAACCATTTCCTCGGGAGACGACACCTGGAAAGATTTTTTCCTCCGGGCACATCCGGGCGTCTTTTATTACGCGCGGAAAGCCTATTTCGTTTTGCTGGGATTCCTGCTTGCCGGTGGCTTGTCGCTGGTCTTCCTGTTTCGCCGCCGACACTCCCGACAGAAGGCGGAAAGCGTCCTCGCGGGCCTCGTGGCCGTCCTTTCCTCGCTCATGCTCCTTGTCATGCCGGTCATCGACGCCTGGCTCATCGGCATCGCGAACAGAAATCCAAATTTCATGGGCGTGATTTTCGACTTCGACGGCCCCTGGGCGTTGTTCCTCCTGGCCGGTTTTGCGTATTACCTGTTGTCCGCCTGGTTACTTTTCGCTACTTTTTTCGGCGATGCGACAAAAAGCAATCCGATTGCGGCAGCGCGAAGCCGAGCTCTCCTGGCCCTGGGCCTGGTCCTGCTTCCCGCTGTGATCGTTCCACCGGGATATTATCTCCTCGACAACACGCCGTGCATGCCCCGGGTTTACCGCGTCGAATGGAGCGTCGCCGAAAAGGATTCCGTCCAGTATCGAGCGATGCTGGACCAATACTTGGACGATTATCTCGCCTTACTTGAGAGACACGAAATTCCGTTGACACGCCAGTCGCTTGAGCCGCCGTATCCGGGAGGAGGTCTTGAATCCCCGAAAGACGAACCTGAAAAAAGCCTGTTCCAGACATTGACCAGGATCGATTTTTGGCGTGGCATGGACGGGGACAAGGGCGTACGTGGAATACCGAACTGGTCGCCGGTCGAAAGGTACATGGCGGACGAGCGTGTCTTGTCCGGTTATTACGCGGCGATGGCGATTTTCATGACCTTGCCGCTCGGCCTGGTTCTGGCCGTATGCCATTTTGTTTGGCTGCCCGAGACATCGCAAGGGCGCGGGGGGATTACCGGGATTCTGGCGATCTTTTTCTGGCCCATGCTGATTACCATCGGTTCGGCGATTGTCTTTCCTCTCGCGATGTGGGACATGCGACGTTCGGATTATTATTCGGACGATTATTTCATGTTTTTGTTCATCGCGATTTTCGGTGTTTTGTTTCACGTCGCGGCGATTTGGTGGATACGTCGACGTCTGCGTCGCTCGGTAGAACGGGAGGATTCGTAATATGTCGGATTGGTGTACGACACACTGGACGGCCATCCTGGCGGCCAAGGGAACGTCCGCCGAGGCTCGTTCGGCGCTGGACGGGCTTTGCGAGGCGTATTATTCGCCCGTACTGAATTTCCTGCGACGTTGCGTGCCGGATCGCGACGCCGAAGATTTAACGCACGATTTCTTCCTGCGGGTGCTTCAAGGCGAGGAATTCAGGCATCTTCAGCGGGATCGGGGTCGCTTTCGGTCCTATCTTCTCGGGGCCGTGCGGTTCTTTTTGGCCGATGTTCATGAAAAGCAAGCCGCCCGAAAACGCGGAGCCCATGAACGTTTCGTTTCCCTGGACGCCGAAATTGTCGACCCCGCCTCGATGGATGCCGAAGTCCGCTTCGACCGCGACTGGGCCGAAACCCTCGTTGCCGGCGTACTTGCCGAACTTCGCCGGGAAGCCGAATCGAACGGTTGGGCGGCGACCTTTGAAATCCTCCGGCTCTGGCTCGGCGGCGATGTTTCCGAAACCGACCGCCAACGGGCCCTGCATGCGCTGGACGTCACACCGGGGCATTTCAAGGTGCTCGTTTCCCGTCTGCGGAAGAAATTTCGCACGAAAATGAGAAGCCGCATCGCCGAAACCGTTTCCGACGATGCGGAAATCAATGCCGAATTGGATTACCTGATCCGGGCCTTGCGGTAAAGAGGCGTTGCCGTTATTTTTGCACGATCAGCGCAAAGGAGCGACCTGCCCAGGTTTGGTTCAGTTTCAACGCCACGGACGATTTCACGGCCTCGGGTTTTTTTACAACGACATTCACGGGGCAATCCTTGGCCGGATTCTCACAATTCCGGACCGGCGGAATCACACCGGTTTCCAGCGAAATCAACGTCGCCGCCAGTTCCACGGCTCCCGTGCCGCTACCGAGATCGCCGAAATTACCCTTGTTCGCGGAAACGGCCACGTCGCCGAGCATGTCCCGAATGGCCTGGGCTTCGATTCGGTCTTCATGATCCCCGCCAAGCCCTTCGGCGTTAACGAAACCGACATCTTCCGGCTTTAAATCGGCGTCTTTCAAGGCCAGACGGATCGAACGTCGGATCGACTCGCCCGTGGGCTTGGAATCATGCAATTTCGGTTCGTCCGCGGCGGCAAAGCCCCGGATGGTCGCGTAAATCCGGGCTCCCCGCGCTTCGGCGAATTCCCGGCTCTCCAAGGTAAACGCCCCGCTGCCTTCGCCGAGCACGCAACCGCAACGGTCGGCGTCAAACGGACGCGGTACCGTGGTCGGATCCTCCCGACGCGGCGCGGCGCCGTAGGAGCGGGCCCGAGTCAGAAAATCCTGATTGATCCGGTTGCCCACGCCCCCTGCGATCATGACGTCGGCCGCACCGCGCTCGATGGCCTTGGCCGCCTCGGTGATCGCGGCCAAACTGGAACAGCGGCACAACGTGATCGAATTGCTTGGGCCCCGGGCATCGTGGCAGATAGAAATTTGACACGCCGGCATGTTCGGCAGAAATTTGAGCATCCAGAGCGGGAAAATTTCCTTCATCGCGTCGGTACCCCAGCGGGAAAAGTCGTATTTCCCGTCTTTGATTCCGGCCCGATAGGCACCGAGCAGCATGGGAATTTCCGTTCCGATCAAATCGGAGCCGAAAACCACGCCCATACGTTCCGGGTCGACATTCCGGGAATCGCCCTTGGTAGTCAGGCCGGCATCTTGGACGGCAAGGCAGGCGGCGACGTATCCGAGCTGGATGTCTTCGGTCATGACCTTGATATTTTTACGCGGCGAAACGTAATCCTTGGCCCGAAAATCGGGAACGGTGCTGCCCATGGGCCGGAGCTTGTCGTCGCTTGTTTCGATATTCAGGAAATCGATGCCGCTCCGGTTTTCAATCAAGGCGGTCCAGAAGGCGTCTTTTTCAATGCCAACGGAAGTTAGCACGCCCAGACCGGTGATCACAACTTCTTTTTTCATGATGTTTCCAAGGATAGGCGAGCCGAATGCCCGCAGGGAGAACTTTCTCGCTATGTTACACGAAATCCCCCATTGTAACAAGGCCCCGGCGAGTCGCGGTCCAGGTCGGAAAACGAGGTTTTTGTTTTGATCTTGGCATGGAAAGGAATGATTGGTATAATCGTCAGTTGCGGGATTTTTTCAGATTTACCATTGTGCAAGGACGCAAAGGAGTGTCTCTTTGACGGAAACAGCCACAGAATCCAAATGGGTGCAACTTCTGCGCGGCGGCATCCTGCTGGCGGTTTTAATTGCCGTGCCGGGAACTGCGGTTTGCTGGAATATGCTCCCGAAAGAAATTTTTCGGGAACCGGAGAAACCACCTGCTCGCAAGGCTCTGGAAACCGAATCGAACCGGGAGGAACCGACAGAAGACATTCCGCCGCCATCGTTCTTGCCGGAGTCGGATCGAAAAAAGGACCGATTCGCATTTTCCGATTCAGGGGAAAACACCCCGGAGCCGGTGCCGTTACCGCGTCCTTCCGTTCCGCTCAGCGATGTGGACCCCATTCGCCGGATGGATCTTCGCAGCGGGGATGACACGGTAGTCGCCCCGATTCCAACGACGTTTCCTGCGGAATTTTCGGCGTCTCCGATTTCGTCGGTAGCCGCTTCATCCGAATGGACTCATGAGTTGAACGAGCCGCAGTCCATGACGGCTCCGGCGGCCTCTCAACGAGGCTTCGCCGAATTGGAAGCCGAAATCCAGCGTTTGGGAGCCCGCCACACGCGATTTGAGGAATGGGGCGATGGAGGCGGACTTTACCGATTTTCCTGTTACGTTTCCTCATCGCAGCCGTATCGTTATCAGAAACATTTTCAGGAAATCGGCGCGGATCCGCTACGGGTCATGGAAGCCGTGCTCGAAAAAATCCGAGCCTGGCAGAATCAGTCCGGGGCCGCTGGTGTCGGCTCGTTATAATTTACTTCGATGGTAAAACCGCTTGCAGGCGAAACGGTTACGACGATCCCTTTTCCCGGGAAACCTTTGGAATTCGAGGCCCCGGAAGGCAGTCGGTCCGTCTTTCCTGCTCCGCAGCGAGGCTTTCTCCTCGGGCCGGAAAATCGATCCATCGAACCCGTGGTCCGCTGGATCGTCGACGGTGAGATCAGCCGGGACCGTTTGCCCGTGCTGTTCTACGGTCCCCAGGGCTCGGGCCGGACTCATCTACTCCAAGGTATCCTACAATCCTGGCATAAAAATCAACCGGAAAAAAACCGACAGCGGCGATCCTACTACCTGACTGCGACCGATTTCAACCGGCAGCTCGTCGAAGCGATTGACACCCGAACCGTCGAGGAATTTCGACGGCGATACCGCCAGGCGGCGCTGCTGCTTTTGGACGATCTGGATGAACTGGCGGGCCGGGCTTACGCCATCGAGGAACTGCTGCACACACTGGATTCTTTGACGCAGCGAGGCGGCATCACCGTTTTGTCAAGCGGCGTTTTTCCCGGCGATGAACCGCTTTCGGCCGTACAGGGGTTTTCCGAACCGCTCCTGGCTCGGTTCATTGGCGGCACGACGCTGCCGGTTTTCCTGCCTGGCCTGGCCGTTCGGCGGCGATTTTTGGGCGAATTGGCCCCGGCGCTTTCGGTTTCGCTTTCCGATTCCGCCTTGGATATCCTGGCCCAGCGGTTGCCTTTGTCGCTACCCGGGATTTATGGGACGTTCGCCCAGATCGTTTTCGAAACATCGGCAACCGGCTCGAAACTGGACAAGGCGACGCTCAAGCGTTTCCTGGACCGACGGGAAGCGCAGAGCAATCCCCGGATCGACCGGATTGCCCGGCTGGTTGCGAAGCATTTCACGCTGAAAGTTTCTGACTTGAAGGGCGAATCGCGTAACCGGAACATTGCGTTGGCCCGGGCCGTGGCCGTGTATCTGGCCCGGCAGCGGACGTCGCTTCAGAACACGGAAATCGCCCATTATTTCGGCGACCGGGACCCCTCGACGATTCGGCATCTGATCCGAAAAATCGAAGAAACCCTACCCGGAGACGCCGCGCTCCGCGATCATGTTTACCGGATCATGCAAAAAGCGGCCGGGGAAAGCTCCTGAACGACAATTCGAACCCGGTTTTTTGGTTCAAATTCTTTTCAAAACCATCGACACACGTTTCAAAACAGGTTAGAATGAGGGCTTGTTTTCGTGTTTCCCCGCTCGCCTTTTCCTCTTTGCCTGAACGACCATGCGTCACTTTATCACACTGAACGATGTCAGAAACAACGAACTTCAGCGGATTCTCGATCTCTCCGCGACGATCAAACGGGAGCACCGGCAGGGCGAACGGACGCCGTATCTGCCCGGCAAAATGTTGGCGATGATTTTCGAAAAACAATCGCTGCGCACCCGCGTCAGTTTCGAAACCGGCATGTTCCAACTCGGTGGCAATTCCATGTTTCTGGGGAGCGAAGTCGGTTTCGGCAAACGAGAATCGACCAAGGATTTCAGCGAGGTGCTCAGTTCAATGGTCGACGTGATCATGTTCCGGGCCA
>JBEBTM010000142.1:0-9225 GCA_040393745.1 Thermogutta terrifontis
ATTTCGAGCCGATGACTTTTGAATCGCTCGGCACCAAGACGATCGTTCGGGCCATGATCGTGAAAGAGGAACTACGTCCGACGAAGCTGGATGACGTGGAAGAAACCGTCGTGAAACGCTGGACGGAACTGCAAGCCCGGCCGCTTGCGATGGCGAAAGCCGAGCAGCTTGCGGCTGAAGCCAAGGCGTCCGGCAAGACGCTCGCGGAAACCTTCGCCTCGAAGGAAGGTGTTTACGTCACGGAAACGGAGCCGTTCAAATGGATGACCTACGGACCCGGCATGGACGAGGTCATCAGCGTGTTTCTCATGTACCAGCCGCAGAGCGTACGTCCGCCGCGATTGGACGTGATTCGGGAAAAGGGAGTCGCAATCGGCGACGAAATGAAGGGTAACAAGATTGTCACGAATATCGGCAACGAATTCATGAAAGTCGCCTATTCTCTCCAGCCCGGCGAAATCGGCGTCGCGTTCAACGAGCCGAAGTCCGTGGCTTATGTGCTCCGGTTGATTTCCACGGAACCTTCGGAAGAAAGCCTGTGGGAACAATTCCAGGAAGCCAACCCGAGGGTTTACCGCCCCACGGGCGAGCAGCAGGACATCTACGAAGCTTACCAGGCCTGGCTGGAGAGGGTCCGTAAAGAGACCGGCTTCCGCTGGACGAACCACCCCGATGCCTATTTCCACGCGGAATAGAACGGAATCCGAGCCGCGCCGTTAGGAAGCGATTGCCCGTCAAACGACGTCGCGTTCGTTCCTTAACGGTGGTGGCTCTGAAATATTCGGACCATTTGAGAACTGTCATGCCCGTAAAGATTTTGTGCGCTATTGTTTCGCTACTGTTTCTCGCAAGTTGCCTTTCCGCACAGCAGCCGGTCCCGCAGTTCGAAAAAGACATCCGCGACTATGCCTGGCGGGCCATGGAAAACCCGCCGGTACCGGGCTGCACGCTTTTCGTCGGCAGTTCTTCGTTCCGCATCTGGGGCAACAAGCTCGAAACGACTTTCGCCCAGAATTACGCCGTGAACCGGGGCTTCGGCGGCTCGCATTTTACACACAATATCGCAGCCTTGGATCGGATTCATCTGCCCTGCAAGCCGGATCGGATCGTGATCTTCTGCGGCACGAACGACATTGCAAGCGGTAAAAGCGTCGAAACGGTGTACGCCGATTTTCGGTACTACATCGCCCGGATCTGGAACGAAAACCCCGTGTGCAAAATCGATTTCGTCACGCTCACCCACGCCCCGGTCCGGGAAAAGCACTGGGACAACGGGGACAAACTCTGTGAAAAAGTTCGGCAATTGGCCGAAAAAGATCCGTGCTTGAACGTCATCGACATTATCACGCCCATGCAGGGTCCCGACGGTCGGGTGCGGGAAGACCTTTTCGTCCAGGATCGGCTCCATTTGAACGAACAAGGCTACGCTGTTTGGGAAGCGGCCTTCAAGGACGCGTTTTATTCCAAGGTGCGTGACGAGATGAAGCATGACGTTCACGAACTGTTCCGAGCCCGCAAGGCCTTGGGACTCTTTGACGATCCCCGGTTCGAGCAGGAGGGCGTGACGATCCACGAACCGGCGGCGGATGTTCGGCTCGATTTGGTTTTTATCGGCACCGAGGAAAAGAGGTTGGCCGATTCTTGTGCGATCTATTTGCGAAGGCAGGCGGGTGTGCATTTCGACAGGCTCTCGATTCCGGAGGGCGGCCCATATACGAACATCGTTGAGGCGGCCCAATCGCTGGGCGACGATAAAGACGCTCGGCTCGTTTTTTCGGTCATGCTTGCTGCGTCAGGTTCGGCGGAGGAATACCGCAAGAATCTCCGGGAAATGGTCGACGGGCTTCTCGCCGACTTCCCCGAAAGCCTGGTCGTTCTGCATCGTCATCATGATGCGAAGCGTTCCGTGGAACTGGAGCCGGTGCTGGCTTTTTACGCCACGACGCCGAATCATGCTCGGGTCCGCTTGGGAGACACGAAAGCGTTTCGATATTTCAAGCGGCATGAAATGGACGCCGAGGCCCTAGGCCGCTTCCATGGCGCCGCAATCCTTGATGCGGTTCGGTGAATGCTTACTCGCAGTCAACGACTTCGACCACGGTTCGGTGCTTCGTGAGGCCGCAAACCAGGGCGGTATCGAAAAATTCCTGGAGCCCCAGATGCTCCTCGGGCCCCAGGCGATAAACGATCGACTCGCTCAAATAGGACTTCACTCCGTCACGGTCCACGGGAAATCGGGCGTGTTGTCGATGCTTGTCGTCGAGAACTCCGTCGAGATTTTCGAGGCCCCGCTCCCGGGCGGCGCGTAATCCCCGGAACAGGCCCGGGCGGTTCCAGATCCGATCCGAACAGCCGATCCAGGCGGCGAAGACAAAGGGCAACCCGGTTTTCTGCCGCCAAAGCTCACCCACGTCAAAACGGTATTCCCACTGGTCAGAGGGCGTGTACGATAATGCGCGGTCGCCGATGACGACAAAGGCGTCGGTCTTGCAGTCGTCCAGCGGTTTGTCGGGACTCAGTTTGTACCGAGTCGGCTGGACGCCGAAGAACCGGCGGAGCATCAAATCGCAGACGGTGATACTGCTGCGCGAGGCGGTATCGAAAGAAATCGTTTCCAATTTATCCAACGGCTTCCGACTCATCATCAGCACGCTGCGTACGGCTCCCCGGCAGGCGATGCAACAGTCACCGGCGATTCTTCCATAGGGTAGATTCATCAGTTCGGCCACGGGCATCAGGGCCAGATCGAGATGATGGGCCATGAGTCTGAGCCGCATATCGGCGGGAAACCACTCGGAAATCAGCGCGCCAGGCAACTCGCCCGGCAGGTAATGGATCAGCGGCCAAGCGTTACAATAAGGCACGGTCCCGATACGGATGGGCAAATCGGAGTCGTTCGTTTCGGGGGTTCTCTTGGACATCGCGGCTTGTTTTTCAGGGAGGAAATCTATTTCTTCTTCGCTTTTCCGTGGCTTTTCTGTCGTTTTAGGGCATCTTCGACCAATCCAACGAACCGGTCGACGATATGCGGCGGGATGGCATGTTCCATTTCGCAGGCCAGGGACGACGCTTCGTCTTCTTCCACACCGAGCAGGTCGTGGAGCAAGCGAAAGAAAATATCATGCCGCCGAACCACGCCCTTGGCTTCCTTGACGCCTTTGGCCGTCATGGTCACGTCCTGGTAGGGAGCGTATTCGATATAGCCTTGCGACTGGAGATTGTGCAGGGCCGTGGTGACGGTCGACTTATGCACGCCGAGCCGCTTGGAAATCTGGCCGGACCGCGCGTAACCGTGCTCCTGAACGAGGTGATAAATCGCTTCGATATAATCTTCCATCACGGCTGTCAACGGATGGCCGTGGTTCGTGTCCTTAGGCATGATCGGTGCTCCGGTCGCGTGAATCGCTCTTCAAACGGGTTTTGTGTATTATACCAAAACGGCGACAAGGATTCAACAACCGAGAGAAACGATTCCGCATCTGCCCCCGCGCCGTTGCCAAGTTTCACGGATTGAATCCGCGTCGTTTGATGACGGGTCTTGGATCGGCGGGGCATTTTTCGTGGATTTCTCGCAAGGTCCGTTCGTCTTGCCAGAGTAAGTGAGGTGTGAACGATACCGCCATGTTTGTCGGTACCGTCCACACCTCACCCAAACCGTTTCGAAGAACGTGTTTGTCCTCCTCAAACCAGCGTGAAAAGTTCTTCCAGATGCTGCTTCAAACAACCCGGCTCGTTGGTCTTTTCGCCGTGAACCGACCAACTGCGACCTACTGGCCCTACGATCGCTACAATCGGCCCATTTTTTGAAGATTTCCTGAATGATCGGTCGAAAATCAAGAAACCCTGTCCGGGCCCGACGATAACGATAGTACACTGACGAGTCGGGAATCGTTGCGCAACGTAACCGGGTGCGGGACAAATTCTTCTATCGTGGATATGGCAGGGTTCCCGGGAACACGTTGGCAGAATATTTCGTCGACACTACACGATCAAGATAAAATGCTGGACGTAACGATTAATCCTTTTTCCAACTCCAATTATCTCTCGGCGCGGGAGACCACGAAAAATATCGCTACGCCGGAATGTAGGCTTCCGCCGCCCGCCTCGCTCGTGGCGTCCTGGAACAATCAGGACGACTATGTCCAGGCGGTCACCCCCGCCGCGGTCGCGTACAAACGCCCGGCGGTTTCCGCAGCTTCTTCGGCTTCGGGTGTTTCCGTGCCGGGTGAGGAAGTCGTTCCGCAAGGAACCGTAACCGACCGGATGAGAGCGGAAATGACACTCGACGACGGTTCGCATTGGTCCGCCCGGGGCTTGGTTTCGGCGGCCCAGCCGACGATCAATGGAATCGTGAATCAGGTTTTTGAAGAGATGGGAGTTAATGAGACGATTTACTATAAAGGATGTTCTTATAATTACAGCATCAATCCGGACGGCGTTTTTATTTTTCACCCCGAAGACCTCAGGATCGACGGAGTCGACCTGGAATTCGCCGAGGAAATCTGCCTGGCCCTCGAATCGGCCGCCAATTCCTCGTCGCTGAACATGAAGGACAATCCTCAACTGTTCACGCAAGACTGGATTCCGCCCGAATACGAACCGGCCACGTGGGGCAGAAGCATCGACCGTGACGAATGGATCAACGACCGCTATCCGGATTTCAGCGAGTACGCCAGCGATTTACGTTCGGATATTCTCGAATTGTTCGACGGCCTGGATATCGTGGATTTCACTATGAAGATCGACGACCAGGGCAAACTGACCGTCACCAGCGTTCAAACGAGCGGCCCGCATTCCGAATCGCATATTTTGCAGCGGATGAACAATCAGATGAGCGATGAAATCAAAGACAAAGCGGAATACCTCGGCCTGCTTTTGCTTTCCGTTCAATTCATGAAAACGGAGGGAGGGGTGGTGAGGAAAGACAATATTTTAGACGTATTTCACACCGACGACAAAGGGATCGTTCCGGAATACCGCTACGAAATCCAGTTCACATCGGGTTCGAACTACAACCTGGTCCGCAGCGCCGACCAGCCGGGGCGCGTCGCGCCCGAGTGGGTTCCCTTCCAGTCGCAAAAAACCGCCACTGGAACGTGACGATTTATCGCTCGAAAATTCGGGTCGGTCGGCGTCAGCCCCCCGGTTGGTTGCGTCCTCAAGGTTCATTGCCGTTTCGCATGGTACAATCGTTACTGTCGGCACATATCTTGAAAAATTCTCTGAATTGCCAATGGAAAATTAAAAAAATTGCGTCTAAACTTACCGATAATGTGGTACATTGACCGCGTGGAAACCGTTGCAAACTGTTTCCCAACGCATGTCTTCGACATATTTTCCTATCGGCGGAAGAGAGAGGCTCCCATGATGATCGGCGATTCGACCTTTGCGCTACTCGGCAATCTGGCGAAATCTTTGAAAGCAAACGACACATCCGAGGCGACAAGAGCGTCCAAACCCACCGCAGCCGTTGCCACGCCCCGAGGTGCGGTCAAGGATGAATACACTCCGTCGTCCGTGACGAAGTCGTCCAAGACATCGAACGCTTTGGACGAATTCATCGCGTCCTCGGCGACGACGGTGGAAGCGGAAGAGACCACGAACGAAACCACGGCTACCGAACAATCGAGCGAGAATACCAAACGTAATGAGGCGAATTTCCAAGACCCGTTTATTGCAGGCACGGATATTACGACGACGATCATCATGGACAAGGGGAACGGCAATTTCAAGGCGATCACCACGGGCGATAAAGATTTGACGCCGGAAGAGCAAAAAGCAATCGATAAAGCGACTTATGAGGCGCGCCGAACGGCATTCGCTCAACAATTGCTTGCCAACTCCAATCCCGTTTCGGCAGGCGACATCCTCCACTTAACGGGTGGTGCAACCGCAAAAACTTCGGAATCAGAAACCACTACGACCGCCACCGATTCCCAAGCAACGACAAAGTAGATGGCAAGCTCCCAACAGACGGGAGTTCGTGCAATGGCGGACGGCAGCGAACGCAAAGGAACCGTTGGTACTTATCCGAGTTGTAAGATTGAAGAAAAGAAATTCTCCGTGTTGGATTCTTCGGGCAATGAACTCGCCAAAGATCAAATTCGACTCATCGCGGAAGGACGCGAAGTGATAACAACGGTTGATACGATCAAGGACATGGATCAAATGCAGATATTTGATTTCATTCGTAGCCGAAGCCGGTAACCGGCGCGTGCTTTTCCTGGGAGAAAACTAACGTCCCGGCATGTCGACCACGCGACCCAGGGTTAAAAACAGGAGCTTTGCGGCGATGTTTTTCCGGTCGACGCCAAACAACCTGGCCATGCCGTCGCGGTAGCCTTCGACTTGCGGGGCGTAAATGCCCATGCGTCCTTCGAGAAAGATTTCAACGTCTTCACCGGCGCCGGGGCTGTCCGTCTTATAATCGATCACTTCGGCACGGACGACCTTGCCGTTTTTTCGCACGATAACAAGCCGGTCCACGCTGCCGTGTAAAATCGAGTCGTTATTTCGTACGGAAAAGCGGCGTTCGTGTTCGACTTCGACGATTTCCTCGGAGGTCGTTTTTACCGATACTTGCGAAAGCGCCCGGCGGATTTCCGGCTTTCTGCAAACGTCGAAAAACGCTTGAACGACCGTTTCGGGATCGACCGTCCCCTTGCGGCCCCGGATGGCGTCACGGGCGATTTGTCGCAGGAATTCCGGCGTGGGAAGCCCGGCATCGATCCAACGGCTCTCCCGAAAAGCGTGTTCGAAACAGGCGTGCATCGCGGTCCCCCGGAGTCGGGCGGTATCCCGGTCCCGGTTTTCCGTGCCGATATCCCGGTCCCGTTCCTTTGCCGGCAACGTACCTTCCATGCCCGAAGGGGATTTCCTCGGCAGATTCCGGCGATTCTGCTTTTCCAGCGGCCTGAGGCGGCAGTCGAGCCGTTCGGGCTCAGGCGTTTCCTCCGCCGTTTTCGGGAGTGAAACGCCTTTCGGCAGGCTCCGGAACCAGTCGGGATCGCCGACTTCGTATAGAATTAAAGCATTCTTCGACGATGCTTTCGGAAGCAGGCCGCCCCGGAGTACACCCGCGAACGTGGACGCGTCCGTTCCGTCGTCGGGCTTGACGATCATCACAAGCGAATGGATCGCCCGGGTCATCGCGACGTAAAGCAGCGACAGGGCTTCTTCGACTTCGCCTTGGATTCGTCGGGCGAAAGCGGTTTTGTATTCGGCGGGGAGAAGCTGCTGAACGTCTTTATCGACAAATCGAACCACGAAATCGACGGGGGAAGTTTGCGTATCACGCGCAACGATAACTTTGGGGGTTTGCTTGACGAGTTTGTTATCCAGATCGGGGAGTACGACAATGTCAAATTCGAGCCCCTTGGATTTATGGATCGTCATGATCCGGATTTTCGCCGCCGTGGGACTTTCGACTTTGGTTCGCTTGACCAATTCGATAAACGGCCGGGTCCGAACGCCGGTCGCCGATTCCTGGTAGCGCCGCGCGAGTTCGAGCAGCTTTTCCAGACGTTGGAATTCCCGGGGATTGCACGAAGGAGCCAAGGCGGCGACGAGTTCTTCGATCACGGTGGAAAACCCTTGATCGAGAATCTTTCGCCGGAGTTCGGATGAGGCGACCATCGCCGGTAAAGGATTTGCGCAATTTCCCGTGCGATATTCGGTGAGGTTCCAATCGGAGAACTCCCGGATTTCGGCCAGCGGGCCGTGCCCCAGGTGGAACCTTGCGACTCGGTCGCCCGGATGATCGGCCAAGGTTAGCGCGGAAAGAACCTGCTGCACCGCGGCGGAGTCGGTAAGGGGATTCCCGCCTTCTTCGCTCGCTTCAATGCCGTGCCCTTTGAGTCCGGCAATGATCGGGCCGATTTTTTTGTTGCGTGCAACGAGAATTCCGATACTCATACCGGGATTGTTTTCGTACAATTCCTTGATCCGGCCGACGGTGTAGGTCAGCATCGGATCGTCGTCCACGGCCCCGGCTTCATCGTCGTCATTCTCGGTCGTGCCGTCGCTCGGTTCGGATTCGTCCGGCACTTCAAGCGTTTCCAAAACGACGTAGCCGGGCAGGGTTTTCTTTTCGGCGACGTGAGTTTCAAAGCCTTTTTTCCAAGCTTTTACGGCTTCGGCGTGTTCGGCCATCGCAGAATTTCCGATCAAGCCGTCGCCGTCAAAGATGGCGTTCACCGCCTCGATCACCACGGGACTGCAACGATAACTCGAATTGAGACTTTCCGTTTCGATGTGGGGGATTTGCGTACAAACCGTATCGAAAATACCGGACACGCCGCCGCGCCAAGCGTAGATGGCCTGTTTGACGTCGCCGACGCAAAAAAACGAACCGTCGGGCGCCGAGGCCGCTTCCAGGGCGAAACGTTTCATCACATCCCACTGGAGCAGCGAGGTGTCTTGAAATTCGTCGAGCAGGAGGTGCTTCGTCGCGGCATCCATGCGGTGGGTCAGGCTGGCGAGATTGAGTTCTTTGGCCCGAACGCCGAGGCGGAAACCAATATCGTCGAATCGGAAGCCATGTCGACTGGTGAGGATGTCGTCGTAGGCTTTGAGAATCAGTTCCAATAATTGCCGGGTTGCCCGGGTCTGACCGACGAGTTTGTTCAGGCGAATGCCCAGAGCGTGTTCGCCGAGCCGTTTGGCCGCTTCGAAAAGTTCACCTTCGACCGGCTTTGTTTGGTAAATGGGAGCCACTCCGTTTTTTGCGGTGAGGGCGATTTTCGAAAGGCCCGACGTGAGCAGTTTGTCCCATCGCCGGTTGGCCGTGTTGTCAAGTAACGTTTTTCGAGCGTTGGTAAAATGTCCGTTTTCCTTGCCTTTATCGTTGGTCGGCAGCGGAGCTTTTTGGAGTTTTTGCCGTAATTCTTCGAGCCCTTTTTCGTCAAGGAGGGTTCGCAGCAGGGTCTCGTTTTGCCAAACATCGGCGTCGGTTTCCCGGACGAGCGGTAGGAGATCTTCGGCAAGCTGAAAAAGATCCCGGGAGACGTTCCGTCCTTGTTCGCCTTGCTGGAGCAGATTCATCAGGTTTCGGGCATCGTTGCGATCCGAGTCGCGGAGAACTTGCCGAACGGCCTCGGCGAGACAACGATCGTACTCCGTGTCTTCCATGACGGACCAGCCGGGCGGCAATCCGAGTTCAAGGGAAAACGACGTCGCGATCTTGTTGAAGAAGGAATCGAGCGTGCAGATTCGGAGCCGATAGAG
>JBEBTM010000143.1:0-9197 GCA_040393745.1 Thermogutta terrifontis
GTCACAGGCGGATTGCCGCTGCTCATCGCCCCCCTTGTCCACGATCCGGCGGTCGACCAGATTGTTCATCTTGACGATCATCCAGGCCGGTTTGCCCCTCTGGGCGTTACGGATTTCCCGGGCGATTCGTTTCAGGAAAAACCGGCGGGTTCCGAAAGGCGAAACGACAATGTGCTTGAACTTCGGGATCTGATATTTCGAATCGTCGAGCAGGTGGAATACCTTGTTGACCTCGGAAGTCAGTTCCGGGTCGGCCGTGAGGAGATGTTCGTCGCAGTAAAGCCGGGTCGTGTTTTCGTTCGGATTTCCCGTGCCGATGGCCGCATAATACACGTTGACGTTGTTTTCCTTTCGTCGGATCAAGGTCAACTTGCCGTGGACTTTCATGCCGGGAATGCTCGGCAGCACGCGGATGCCTTCGTCCTGCATCCGGGCGGCCCAGTTGATGTTCGCGGCCTCGTCGAACCGGGCTTGGAATTCCACGAACACGATGACTTCCTTCCCGTTGCGGGCCGCGTTGATCAAGGCGTTGATCACCGCGGAGTGTTTCGCCGCACGGTAAATCGTCATTTTGATGGTCCGGACCGCCGGATCGATCGACGCTTCCCGGAGCAAATCGATCACGTACTGGAACGGCTGGTACGGATAATGCAGCATCACGTCCTTCTGTTTGATCACATCGAGCATCGAAACGCCGCCGGAAAACTCGGCGACTTCATGCGGCGGCATGGGCTCGTATTGCATCCGCTTCAGCGTGATCCCGGGCGCGTGGATGTTTCGCGGGAAGTGCATGAAATCCTTGGAATTGTGGTACCGGCCGCCTTTTTCCAGGGAGTCCCGTTTTTTGATCCCCAATTTTTTCAGCAGGCTCGTCAAAACTTTACGCGGCAATTTCCCGTCGTAAACGAATCGAACCGTATCGCCGAATTTGCGATGCTTGATCCCGTCGCTGACCGACTCCAAAAAACTCTTGGCCACGTCGTTGTCGATATCCAGTTCGGCGTCCCGGGTAAACTTGATCGTGTACGCCTTGTATTGTACGAACCCGAACACGGAAAAAATATCGGCCAAACAGTACCGAATCACGTCGTCCAGAAACATGACGTAATTCTTCTTGTCGGAATTCGCGGGTAGCACCAAAAACCGGGAAAGATGGTTCGTCGGAATTTCGATCAACGCGAGATTTTCCGCCGTGGGATTCTGCTTGTGCGTCAGGTCCACGACCAGGTAAATCGAATCGTCGTGGAGGTTCGAAAAATTCTTGAACCGGTCGAGCATGATCGGGAACAAAAATTGCCGGACCGTCTCCCGGAAATATTGCCGGACGAAATCTCCCTGCTCTTCGTCAAGGCGGGTTTCGTCGATGAAAAAAATATTCTCCTTTTCCAGGGCCGCGTCGAGTTTGTGATTGATGTCGTCGGCCCGGCGGCGCTGGGCGGCCACGCGGCGGTGGATCTCCTTGAGCACGCGGACGGGATCATATTCGAGTTCGCCCTCGTCAAGATGCTCCTCTTCGCGAAGATTGATCAGGCGTTTGATCAAAGCAACCCGAACACGGTAAAACTCGTCCATATTGTTCGAGAAAATCCCTAGGAAATTCAAGCGTTCAAGCAGCGGCACCGACGGATCGTCGGCTTCGAGCAGAACCCGTTCATTGAAGTTGAGCCAACTCAATTCGCGGTTCTGGTAGAGGGCCGAATCTTTGTCGAATCGACGTGGAGAAGACGGTTTTTGGGGAGTCACGATAGTGAGGGAGGGTTGAATTTGCGTCTTTGAGCCGTTGGCCGAAGATCGTTATCGATCCTTGATTATAACGCCCGCTTCGAAAAATGTCAAAACCGACAGGGTGCGTTTACCGAAAAGGGATGGAATGCCGGCAGCTTCACCGTGACCCTTGTTTCCGATCCGCAAACGTTCCCGGACGACATGGACAATCTTTTGAACTTCAACGAGATCCAATTCCTCGCCGCCATTTTTCGAAACGAAAGGTCGGAGCCGCCGCGGATGCGCGGGTGGACACGGATTGCGGAAAACGGTATATTCGAAGGAGTGATATCCCGTTTTTCCAACCGGAGGACCATGCCATGCGATGTCTGATTGCGACCTGTTTTTTTCTGTTCGGAATTTCTTGTTTCAGTGCCGAGTTCAAACTTCCCGACGCCCTGCCCGACCACCCCCGGCTTTTTCTCACGAAAAAACGTGAGACGGAAATTCGCGAACAGGTTAAGACCGACGCCTTTTTGGACCGGATCGTCAAAGAACTTGTCAAGAAGGCCGATCGCGCGAAATCGCAGCCGGTGACGGACTATCAAATCCCCGATGGCAAGCGACTTCTCGGCCAAAGCCGGCGGAGCATCGACCGGACCACAGCCTTGGCCTTTGCCTACCGTATGACGGGCAAGACGGAATACGCCGAGGCCGCGATCGATGAAATGCTTGCCGTGTGCCGGTTCAAGGACTGGAATCCGAGTCATTATCTCGATACGGCCGAGATGGCCACGGCCGTGGGAATCGGCTACGATTGGCTTTACGACGTGATTCCGTCGGATAAACGGACGGAAATCCGGGCCGGGATCGTCAAACACGCCTTGGGAACGGGCAAGCCGCTCTATGAAAAAGGCGGCTGGTGGGTCAAAGGACACAACAACTGGAACGAAGTTTGCAATGCGGGCCTGACCATCGGAGCCTTGGCCGTGGCCGAGGACCACCGGGAACTGGCCGAGATGATCGTGGGTCATGCCATCAAGAGTTTACCAAGCGGTCTTTCGGCATACAAACCCGATGGGGCGTATCCCGAAGGGCCCGGCTATTGGGCTTACGGGGCGTCGTTCACCGGGCTCATGCTCAAGGTGCTTGACGATGTCTTCCAGGATGATTTCGGGCTTTTAGAAACACCGGGGCTCCGCGTGACCGGCGATTATTACATGGGCGTCGTCGGACCCGATGATCGGTTCTACAATTACGCCGACGGGGGCGACGGAGCCGATAGCAGCCCGATGATGTTCGCCTTATCGGGTTTTTACGGCAGGCCCGACTACGCCGTTTGGCTTCGGGATTTTTTGGAACGAAAAAATCGCTTTCAAAGCGGGCGGCTCGCGGTTTTCCATGCCGTATGGTACAACCCGGCAGGCACTTCGGCGGATTTTGCAAAGACGCCGCGTGCGAAAATGTACCGGGGTATCCAGGATATTTGCACGATGCGTACCGCCTGGGGGGATCCCCAAGCCGCGTTTCTCGGTTTTAAGGCGGGCAATAACCGGGCCAACCACGGGCATCTTGATGTCGGCTCGTTCGTGTACGAAGTCGGCGGCGTTCGCTGGGCCGTGGACCTAGGCACGGACGATTACAATTTGCCCGGCTACTTCGGCAAGCAGCGCTGGGATTATTACCGCCTGAACAATCGGAGCCACAACACGTTGGTCATCGGCGACAAACTGCAAAACCCGGCTGCCGATTGCAAGCTGATCTCCTTTGAAACCGACGGTGAAACATTCGTTGCCCGGGCCGTGGCGGACATGACCGCGGCATACAAGGACCAGGTCGCCTCGGCCAAACGCACGGCCACGTTGTTCAACGATGGTTCGGTCGTGATCGAAGACGAACTGGAAGGTGTAACGGAAACGGTCCGCTGGGGCATGATGACGCAGGCGACGGTCGCGTTTCCGGTTTCGGTTCCCGAGATCAAGGAATCGGAGCCGCTGCATTCGGCCCTGCTTTCGCAGAAAGATGCGGCGCTTTTGGCAACGATCACGGGTACGGGGCATCCGAAGTTCGAGACCGTGTCGGTGAAGCCGGCCACGGAGAAGGAGCGGCAGAACCAAGGTTTTTCGATGCTCGCCGCGTTTGTCAAACCGGACGAAAACGGCAAGGTCCAAATCCGCGTGACACTTCGCTCGGTGGAGTGAAAACCTCGCCACCCATCGGCGTCTGCGTCACTCGGATAACGGAATTATTGTTCCTAAGGGCCTACGCGGCTCTTCTTTCCGTGAATCCGCGTTGCGGCATGGGTAGTGATTCGTTTGGTAGAATTTCCGTCAGGATTTCATCGCAGGCCTCGCAAACACGGGCAACTTCGATGGTGTCCATCGAATCACGGTTTTTTTGAAATTGCCGTCCTCCCGATAAATTCGGCCGGCTACTCAGGACGGAGCGGTTCAAGCCCCCATATGGACCGTTCCGCTCCGCCGATTCAAGTCCGTAAAGTCCAACGCAACGAGTTCCGACCGCAACGGCCAGGTGGAGCGGTCCGGAATCGGAACCGACAAGCAACGTGGCCGTTCGGATCAACGAAGCCAGTTCCGTCAGCCGGGTCTGAGGGGCCTGTACGGCGGCGCCTTCCGCGTTTTGAATCACGGTTTCCGCCATTTTCTGTCCTTCAGGCCCTGTCCAAAGAACCAGCGAGGGCAGATTCCATTGCTCGAAAAGATACTTGGCAACTTCCGCATAACGCTCTTCCCGCCAGAGTTTCGAAGCCCTGCCGGCACCGACATTGAGAGCGGCGAAATTTCCGTGCAGACCTTGTCGGCGTAAAATCTCTTGAGCCGAACGCCGATCCATTTCACACTCGGGCAAGTCGAAGTCGATGCTGCTGCCGTAAAGATCGAATTTTTCGAGAAGCTGCAAATTTCGGTCCACGGCATGGGCCGCCGTGGGAAGAATACGGCAGTTATTCAGCCAACGACTGCCTTCCCGTCCGTCGACACCGTTGAATCCGATTCGGTGTGAGGCGCCGGAAACCCATGCAGCAAAAGAGCTTGCAAGTGAACTTTGTGTGTCGATCGTTACCTCGGGCGCGAAATTTCCGAGTCGGCGCCGCAGGAGCCGGATATTTGAAAGAGACATGGTCCAATCTTTCTTGACGATCATCAAGCGGTCCAGGGCCCAATGTCCGTCGATCAGCGGTGCGGCCACGTCTTCGGCCAGCCAGGCAATTTCGGCCATGGGAAACCGGGTCCGAAGGGCCACCAAAAGCGGCAAGGTATGAATCACGCCCCCGATGCCGCCGAGCCGGACGATCAGGATTCGTTTCGGGTTGCTCAGTGCAAGGGAGCGGGAGGATTTCCGGAAAAACATGGTTTTGGGCAATATACGGTGTGTGGCAATATTCAAAAAATCAAATCCCTCCCGTCGAACGGCAAGGGGCTGCGGAGTATAGCAATTCCGCCAAGGTCGACCAAGAGCATTTTGCCGCCGGTTTTACCGAAAAAAACCGAAAAAACGGTCTGTCAAGATTTTCGCTGCGATGCTATACTTCGATAACAAACCGCCGTAGAACGACTTATGCCTTCCCGGAGTCACTCCACAACAACTCTCGTGTCCCCTCGTGGTGGGGAAACACAATAAATGACCTCGACCTCTGAAATGTGCGACATCGAACAGCGTGAAGAAATCCTGCTCGCCCCCTACGCCTTCCGGAGCGAAGCCACTCGGGGCCGTCGCTATCCCGAAGCTCGGCATCCCTACCGGGGGCCCTTCCAGCGGGACCGTGACCGAATCATCCACTGCGCCGCCTTTCGTCGCTTGAGTGAGAAAATGCAGGTTTTTACCGCCGAGTTCGGTAACTACCACCGTACCCGGCTCACGCACACCATGGAAGTTGTCGGCATTGCCCGCACGATGGGGCGCTCGCTCGCCTTGAACGAGGAAATGATCGAAGCTGCAGCCCTGTTCCATGACATCGGACACCCCCCCTTCGGCCACGCCGGTGAAGGAACCTTGGATGCTTTGCTCTTGGAGGACGGCGGTTTCGACCACAACCGACAGGCGTTGCGAATCGCCGAGAAACTTGAACGCCGTTACGCCGATTTTCCGGGCCTGAATCTTTCCCGGGAAATCCTCGAAGGCCAGGCGTTCAAATTCGAAAAGGACCGCACACCGCTTTTGGAAATTCAAATTGTCGACATGGCCGACAGCGTGGCTTACGACACGCATGACGTCGACGATGCCATGGAGATGGGCCTCTTGCGAACGGACCAGTTGCTCGTAACCTCACTCTGGAAGCATTCGGCAAATCGCATCAAAGCCCGGTGGACCGATTTGGACGACGATCTTTTTCGTCAGCTTGTCGTTCGAGACTTGATCGACATCCAGGTCGGCGATATTCTCGAAGCGACCCGGTCCCGGATCCACGACGCGGGAATCACGTCCGCCGAAGAAGCCCGGGAATGGCCGATTCTTGTCGCTCCAAGCCCGGATATCGCCGAACAGAAAGCCGAGGTCGAGACGTTCCTGTTCCGGCAGGTGTACCGGCACCCGAAGGTCATGCGACACCGCAACCGGGTCACGGCCTGGATCGAAACAATTTTCGAACATTATTGCCGCGAAAGCCGTTTGTTGCCAAGGCGGTATGAATCGATTCTCCGGATCGAAGGCGAGCGCCGGGCCGTGGCCGACTTCATCGCCGACCAAACGGACCGCTCGGCCCGAATGGAAGCCCTTCGCACCGACCGTAGCGGCATGCCAAGGAGCCCCATGGAAAAGCTGTTTTGACCGGGATCATCTCTTCGCCAGGGTACGGTCCATACGACGCAAAACCCGATCTTTGCCCAGGATTTCCAGCGTTTCGAACATGCCGAGCCCCACGCCTTTGCCCGTCACCGCGACGCGCAGCGCATGAATGATCTGCGGGGCCTTGATCTTTCGTTCATCCATGAATCGCTGCATGAGCGATTCCAGCGCCGCGGGACCGAAATCGTCCTGTTTCGATAATTCGTGGCGAAAAAGTTCCAGCAGCGTTTTCGCTTCCGGCTCGTTTTCGATCCGTTTTTCGAACGCCGCTTCGTCGTACGGAAAAACATCGTCGGCGAGGAAAAAATCCGTGAAGTCGAGAATGTCCCCGGCAACTTTGATCCGGTCCCCCGCCGCGGAAATCAGCTTGCCGAGATCGGTCGCCCGGGGATCTAGCCCGGCCTTTTCAAGGAACGGCGTGCAAAGGCCGATCTTCTCTTCGATCGTCTTCGTGAGCATATGTTTTTCTTCGAAGGCGAACAGCTTCTGAGGATCGAACGACGCAGCCCCTTTGGTGACGCCGTCGAGCGAAAAAACGTCGACCAGTTCCGGAAGCGTGAAAAATTCGGCTTTATCGTCCAAGGCCCAGCCGAGCAGCGCGAGATAGTTGACGATCGCTTCGGGCAGGTAGCCGACTTTCTCGTAGAAATCGACAATCACCGGGTTGAATCCGTCGGCCGTGGTTTCCAGTCCGATACGGTCGGCGATCGATTGCCCATGCTGAACGAGCTTCGCAAAATCCTTGTTTTTCAGGTATTTATCCAGTTTCCGTTTGCTCAGCTTGGTCTTACTGCCCGGTTCGGCGACAAAGGGCAAATGGGCGTATTCCGGCAGTCGATAGCCCAGTGACTGGATCATGAAAATCTGGCGAGGCGTGTTCGAAAGATGTTCCTCGGCCCGGATAACGTGCGAAATCTTAAAATCTTCGTCGTCGACCACGTTGGCAAGATGATAGATGAACGAACCGTCGGCCCGTTGGATGACGTGGTCCTGTTCGTTGGCCCAGTCGAATTCAACACGTCCCCGGATCAGGTCGTTGATGATCAACTTGCCCTCGCGCGGCATCTTGAGCCGGACCACGCCCTGCCGGCCTTCGGCTTCGAAGCGTTTGGCGTCGTCGTCCGTTTCGGCCATCCAGCGCCGGCTGTACGTAAACGTCCGTTTTTCCTTCATCGCGGCGTCACGTTCAGACTGGATTTCTTCGGTCTTGGCGAAATCCCGATAAGCGAAACCGTCCCGGAACAGCTTATCCACCGCGGCCCGATATTTATCGTTGCGCTGCGATTGGTAGTACGGGGTATGCGGCCCGTCCACGCCGGGACCTTCGTCCCAATCGATCCCGAGCCATTGCAGGCCGTGCAGAATCGGTTCCAGAGCCTCCTCGATGTTCCTGTTCTGGTCCGTGTCGTCGATCCGGAGAATGAATTGCCCCTTGTTTTTTCGAGCGAAAAGCCAACAAAAAAGCGCGGTACGAACGCCGCCGATGTGAAGATAGCCCGTGGGACTGGGTGCGAAACGTGTACGAATCATGGCAAAACCGGAGTTGAATGTGAATGAAAGAATCGTTCTTAATATAAACGATTCAGAGTCCCAGCAAAAGCCCCCCGCTGGATCCGTCGACGCGGTCATTGAAGAGGTGGCAGCTTTTTACCGTTGCCAATCGTCTGAAAAAAATGTAAACCTATGCACCACAAGAGAAATGTACTTCCAATTTTCCTCCAACTCCAAAGGAACCCCGTCATGCCCGTCGATCCCACGCTTGAAGCCGCCTCGCTCGTTGCCTCGCCGCAGGAAATCTCGCCCGTGGAACAACAAAATCGTTACGGAATCCGCCACAAGGTCATTTCGGACCTGGCTCCCGAAAAATTCCTGACCATCCTCGCCATCCAAACGCCTCGGGCTTTCACCGAATCCCAGTTCGTCGAAGTGCTCGCATCGCTTCAAGCGAGCTATGGAGTCGAAGCGATGCAAACCGTCTTCGCGGCCGTGATTCCCGATTTCGGCGCGAATTATCGCAACGATCTTCACTTGACCGCCCATTTACGTTGCGAAATGGCGGCGGACGCCGAAATGAACGCCCCGAAAAACGCCTGAATACGGAGATTGAACGACCATGGCCGACCGATATTGCATTGCCTCCGGGAGTTATTCCAGCACCGCCATCTGGTCCGCGACCGACGGTGGCGTCGGAGGAGCGTCCGTGCCCGCCGCTGGGGATAATCGCTACTTTAACACGTCCGTTGCCGTAACGAATTTTGTCAATCCGGCGAATTACACGGGAAAGACGGTCATCGCGCCCGGCGCAACGGTATCGTGGGCCGCATCGACGTCCGCCATCTTTACCGCCGGGAGCAGTCTGGAAATCGCCGGTACGCTTAACTGGTCCGGTCAGGGGACCTTCTATTCACCTGTTCGAATCCTGGCGGACGGAGTCCTCAGGCAGATGACGTCCATCGGTTTTTTTACGGCCTCGGCTTCTTTGGACAACGACGGCCTCGTGCTTTGCGATTCGGGCACGATGATGGTCTTCACGACCTATGACACCGCAACCCGCTATCGGCCGGGCCTGCTCAAGGGAGAGTTCCGCCTCCAGTCCAACACGACGGTGAATGAAACCGTCGCCGTTATCGAGGACGCAAAAGAGACGTGTATTGATCAAATTACAATCCTCGGCTACGGCGGTCAGTCGC
>JBEBTM010000144.1:0-9150 GCA_040393745.1 Thermogutta terrifontis
TTTCCAAAGCGATGCGGCCACGGTGACATAGAGTAGAATAAGAACAGGCTTGCGCTGGTCGGGAGGGATCATTGATTCATGCAAAAAAGGCGACGCGGCCTTTTAGGGAAGGCCGCGTCGCTCTCTCATTCAGGCTTTATTCGAACAACCGACTACCACAGACGCTTCGTGGGCCCCGTGGGTGGTGTGATCTTCGAAACGCCGGCGTCGATGTACTGGCCGCCGCCGGTCTGCTTGCACTGAATCGCCATGACGTTCTTGCCCGCCTTGAATGCCTTCGCGGCATCCGTCAAGGTATACGTGCTGTAATTGGCAACGTAACCGGTTAGGGAAAGAACCTTCACGCCGTTAACGTAAACGTCGGCGTCTTCATCGTGATACAGTTCAAGGACCAACTGCTCCGGATTGGCGATGTCAGCGGCCGTGAGTTCGAAGGAGCGACGAATCCAGATGTCGTTCGTGTTCCACTCGGTACGAACGGTCGTGTTCGGCGTATTGGCGGTTCCGAAACCCGACTTGCCTTTCTTCCAGGCGGAGTCGTCGAAGTCGGCCTTTTCCCAACCATCGGCCGGCTTGTCCGTCGTGTAGGACCATTCGGCAGCCTTTTTCTCGGCGGTCGGAACAATCGCTTTCACTTCGGGAGCGGCATAACGCAGCGCGTCGTTCGAGGCTTTGAATTTCTCGATGTCGACCTTGATGATTTCACGATCGTAGGTCATGAGACCGTTGACTTCAACTTCCACGTCGGTTGTCTGCGTGTAGACGGAAGCGGAAAGTCCCTCGGCAATCATCGGGTGCATCTTCGTATTGAGTTGCATATAAGTCTGCAGGAGGTCGTCCCGGTCTTTCAGGTTACCGCCGTAACCCCAGTTCTTGTCGGATTCGACCCAGGTGTGATCCTTGATCGGCAATCCGAGACCGCCGTACTCACCGAGCACCGTGGCCCGATTTTCCGACGGCGGGAACATACCGGGGCCCCGATAGGCGTGCATGTCGTGCATGTCGCCGGTGCCGCGGTCGGTCCAGCCGCTGGGGCCGTCGATCAACCGAGTCGGATCAAGCTTCTTGCTCCACTCGAGGATTCGGTCGGTGTCGTATTGGCCCCAACCTTCGTTGAAGGGAACCCAAACGACAATACACGGATAATTGTGGAACTTTGTGATCATTTCTTCGAGTTCCATTTCGAAGTTCGCCTTCGATTCGGCCGGACGGTCCGCATCGGGCTTGTCGGGGGCGATGTGCTTGTTATGGCCGCCGCTGTTGGGCATGTCCTGCCAAACGAGCATGCCGAGCCGGTCGCAGTGGTAATAGAATCGTGCCGGTTCCGTTTTGACGTGCTTGCGGAGCATGTTGAAACCGAGCTGCTTGGTCACGACAACGTCATAGGCCAGGGCTTCATCGGTCGGAGCGGTGTAAAGTCCATCCGGCCACCAACCTTGATCCAAGGGACCGTGCTGGAAGACGAATTTGCCGTTGAGCAGCATTCGGGTAAAGCCTTTTTCGCATTTTCCGAGCGAAATTTCCCGCATGCCGAAGTAGGAATCGATCGAGTCGACGACTTTTCCGTCGCGGATGATCGAGACTTCGAGGTCGTACAGGTGCGGGGTGTCCGGCGTCCAAAGTTGCGGATTCGGAATGTTCAGGACGAGCGGTTCACCGGCCTTAACGCGGGCGTTCACCGAAGCGGCCGAGGCGGTGCTGGAAACGATTCGACGGGCATTGCGCCGGCCCAAACCCCGACGTACGGGTTGTTCACGCACTGTTGTCGTTGCAACTTCAATCGAAGCTTTCGCTTCGATCATATCGCCGTCCTTCAGGCCCGTGGCAAAAGTTTCGATCGTCAGGGTGCTGTTGGTGACGCTGGGAACCATCTTGAGGCTGTCGATGGATGTCGCCGGAACGGGTTCGATCCAGACGGTCTGCCAGATACCTGTGACGGGGGTGTACCAGATCCCGTGCGGATTGTTGTGCTGCTTGCCGTAGGGCTGAATGCCATCGGTCGTAGGATCGTACACGCGGAGCATGACGGTCTGATCACCTTCGGCGTTCAGGGCCTCGGTAATGTCGAAGCTGAACGGGGAATAGCCGCCGATGTGCTTGCCGACTTCCTTGCCGTTGACAAAAACGGTCGTATCCCAATCGACGGCCCCGAAGTGGAGCATAATCCGCTGGCCGGTCCAAGCGTCTTGCTTGGGAATCTGGAAGGTCCGCTGATACCAGAGGGTCTTATCCTTGCCGACACGCTTGGCCACGCCGGACAACGCGGATTCCACAGGGAACGGCACGAGGATTTTGCCGTCGAAGGTGTCACTCGCCTGGGCGTCTTTTTCCCGAATGGCATAATCCCAGAGGCCGTTCAGGTTCTTCCAATTCTCGCGAACCATTTGCGGACGGGGATATTCCGGCCACGGGTCTTTCGGATCGACATCCTTGGCAAATTTCGAAACGATTTTGTCGCCGGCGATTTTCCAGTCATCGCCGACCGCCGATCCGGTCACGACGGCAAACGCCGCGCACAGACAGGCAAGGGACAGGAGGGGGAATAGTTTTTTCATGGATTCTTCTACGTGGTAATGTGAGAAACGGGGAAACCCGGCGGCAAAACACCGCCATGACAACTGGAGGATATCGTAAAGGACGGCGAATCAAAAAGCAATGCCCCGAGGGAAAAAAGTCGACAAAAGAACATGGCGGATTACAATTTTACATATTGCCATTTTCACCGGGAGCTCTTTAATTTCGTGACACTTGCCCTTATCGGATTTACCCGTTAAAATGGGTGGGCTTTTTCGTTTCGACGGTCGGTTTAGTCGCACTTTGCTTTTTTTGTGTAATGCAAACGACACCCAAAGGTTTTCGCCTTCACTTAGGCATTTTCGGACGGCGTAATGTCGGGAAATCTTCGCTTCTCAACGCCCTGACCCGGCAACGGACGTCGATCGTTTCCGAACAGGCGGGTACAACGACGGACCCGGTCGAAAAGCCCATGGAACTACTCCCCATCGGGCCGGTCCAGTTCATCGATACCGCAGGCGTGGATGACGAGGGCGCTTTGGGGGAACTGCGGATTCAAAAAACCCGGGAAGTTTTCGACCGAACCGATGTGGGCGTCGTCGTCTCCGCCGAAGCCCAGTCGGGCGGTTGCGTCTCGGAGTTCGAACGACAAATCATCGAGGAACTCCGTCGACGCGGGATTCCTGTGATTTTTGTCGTCAATAAAATCGACCTGGCCACCCCGGCGCCGGAAACCTTGACAGCCCTGGAAACCTTGGAATTGCAGCCGGTCCGGATGAGTTCGGTCAATGCTCAAGGAATTTCCGAACTGAAAGAAGCCCTGATCCGTGTCGTTCCCGAAGATTTCCTGGCTCCACCGCCGATCGTCGCCGATTTGGTTTCACCGGGTGAGATGATCGTTTTGGTCGTTCCTATCGACAAGGAAGCCCCGAAAGGCCGATTGATTTTGCCGCAGGTCCAAACGATTCGGGATATTCTCGACGCCCACGGAAGCTGCGTCGTCGTCCAGGATACCCAGCTCAAAGGCGTCTTGGACCGCCTCCAACCGCCGCCGGCCTTGGTTGTCACCGACTCGCAGGCTTTTACCAAAGTATCACAGGACACTCCGGATACGATTCCGTTGACCTCGTTTTCCATCCTGTTCGCCCGGCAAAAAGGCGAGCTGGGGACGATGGTCGAAGGAGCCCGGGCCATCGGATGTTTGAAACCCGGCGCGAAAGTGCTCATTGCCGAGGCATGTACGCACCACCCGATCAACGAGGATATCGGGACGGTGAAGATTCCGAATTGGCTCCAAAAATACGTCGGCGGTCCCGTGGAAATCAGGCACGTTCAGGGGCATGATTTTCCGGTCGGCACGCTGTCCGACTGGGATTTGGTCATCCACTGCGGCGCGTGTATGTGGAATCGGCGGGAAATTTTGAGTAGAATGCTTCATTGCCGGGACGCCGGTGTACCAATGACCAATTACGGCTTGGCTATTGCATTCATGCTGGGCATTTTCGATCGCGCCTTGAAGCCCTTTGAGCTTTAACCCGCTTGAATCGTTTCGATTTTCAAAATAAATGCTGTTTTCGCTTATCACCGATTTGCTCTCCCTTTCAATGGTCGTGCTCCCGGCATTGTTCATGCTGATGATCACGTTGCGATTCGGAAAGCGACAAGAGCTTCGACTTCAGCTTTTTGCGGCCTGGTTGGTCCTGTTAGCCTCGTTTGCCATCGGGCTCTTTTGTATCCATTTATCCGTGGAACAGGCGAAAACGAAACAGCGGACCATTCTTTCGAATCTGGCCAAGTCGTTCGCCGCGACACTGGAAAGAATGGGACACGAACGTGTTACTTTGGACACGCCCTTGGACGATCCGCTCCGACAGGGCATTCTTGCAACGATGCGGAGCTGGCAAAAACGCACGCCTGTTTTCGCGGCCATTTACACGCTCCGGGAAAGGCCGCAAACGGGCGAAATCTACTTCGTCTGCGATCCCGGAGGCGATTATGACCGGAACGGAAAAATCGAAGGCGAGGAAGAAGCCGAAGTTGAGCCTGGAACGCCCTACAATGTTGACGCCTCGCTCATTCCGGAGATTATTTCCGCTTTTCAGGGAATTCCCGCTTTCAGCAAGGAGCCGACCGGAGATGAATACGGCTACTGGGTCTCCGCGACCGAGCCGATTTATGATTCATACGGCAACGTAGACGCCGTTTTGGGCGTTGATTTTTGGGGCGATGACTGGAACAACGAGATCAAGCGGGCCAAATTCTGGTCCCAGCTTTTCTTTCTGTCGTTCCTGTTCCTGTTCTTTGCGGTCCAGATTTTCCTGATCAACCGGCGCGATTCCGAAACGAAACTCAAAGAATACGCCGAGGAACTCGAAGACGTCGTCGAAGAACTTGTCGTTGCCAAGCGGGAAGCCGAGGCCGCAGTCCAGGCCAAGGGATATTTTCTGACCAATATGAGCCACGAAATCAAGACGCCCATGAACGCGATTCTCGGGTGCTCTGAAATGCTCGCATCAGGCCAAACAGATCCCGACTCCTTGTTGACCCAGACGGACATGATCGACATTATCCGCAAGAGCAGCAAGGATTTGATGACGATTATCGACGATATCCTGACGTTTTCGAAGCTCGATTCGGACCACATCTCGCTGGAAAATGCCCCCGTGGCCCTGCGGCGTTTGGTCGATGATGTGAAAACGATGATGAAGTCGAAGCTGGATGAAAAACCGCAGCTTACTTTCCGGATTAAATGGATCGATCCGATTCCCGACCCGATCTTGGGCGATGCCACACGGATTCGGCAAATTCTGATCAATCTGTTAAGTAATGCGATCAAATTTACGGAAAGCGGTTCTGTCACGGTGCGCTGCTCCGCGCTGAAGCCGGTGGCCCCGCAACAAAAATCGCCTTCGGAATTGATAACAGAACATCATTCGACATTCTTCTCCGCCTTGGCCACGGGGCTTTTCGCTTCGTCAAAGGCGGCCCATCGCTCGACCATGACCCGCTTCGTAGGTAGTTCTTCGATCTTCGGCGGTTCCGCATCGTCGCTCAAAATCCGTTCCGCATCGGAAATCCAGGCGATGACGCCTGGTACGCCGTTTCTCCGGATCGACATTATCGATACGGGAATCGGTCTCTCCACGGAGCATATCGGTTGCCTTTTCAAGCCGTTCGCCCAAGGAGATGCTTCCCCGACGCGAAAGTACGGCGGTACGGGGCTCGGACTTGGAATCGCCCGAGGTTTGACCCGGCTCATGGGTGGGGATATTACCATCTCCAGCGAACTTAAGAAAGGCAGTACGTTCTCGGTTCTCATTCCGCTTCGCACGGTCGACGCTCCCGGTCCGGAACATCCGCATGAAACGACCGAGGTTCTCGAAGCCTCGGCGGATTTGCCGCTTTTGGGCTACCGAACCCTGGTCGTTGACGATAGCATCGTCAACCAACTTGTCGCCGCGGCAAAGCTCCGGGAAGCCGGCGCCGAAGTGGATGTGGCCTCGAACGGTCAGATTGCCTTGGAGAAAGTCGCGGCGGCCAATGACGCCCACCAACCGTATCGGGCGATCCTGATGGACATGCAAATGCCGGTCATGGACGGCTTCGAAGCCACGCGACGTCTGCGTGCCGATGGTTTTACGGCCCCGATTTTGGCCGTCACGGCAAACTTCGACAGCGATAAGCAGTCCCGTGAGGCGGGTTGCAATCTCACGCTGGCCAAACCGCTCAACCGGGACGAACTGATCGACAATCTGCTGCGACTCATGGCAGGCGGTTGAGTCGGCTATTTCATCTGTTCTTCCATCCAGGCGAAATAGTCCTCGTTCGCGGCGAAAATCGGTAGCGCGACGATTTGTGGACAATCGTAAGGATGGTCTTCCCGAACAGCGTCGATGAAGCGATCCAGGAGTTCCGTTTTCATCTTTGCCAAAAGGAGAATCTCGCGGTTGTTTTCACTCGCACCCTTCCAAACGTAAACGCTTTGAATTTCGCCCAAAATTTGAGCGCAGGCCGCAAGCCGGTTTTCGACGAGTTTTTTCGCCGTGTTTTCCGCCGTATGACGGTCGGGAAAGGTTACCTGAACCTGGAGATAACGGGGTGTGTTCATGCGGAAATTTGACGAAGGTTGGAGAAAACAAAGATTCAAACCCGCTCGCGCGGACGCTTGGTGTCGGCGTATTTTGCGACACATGGGGCGATATTTTGCCCTCTTTTCGGGAATTATTGCATGGTTTTTTGTTGACGACAAGATATAATAGCGTGTGGAGTTTCCATATTTCCGTTTGTCCCGTCGATTTCGAAACGGCAAGGCATCCCCAATCCCGGAGGACCGGATCATGAACACACGAGAGCGTTCACGTATTTTATCGCATTTCCGGCAGCAACTGACCCGCACCCTGTTTTGGAAAAAGGCGGTGCTGCTCACGGCGATTTTCCTGCTCCTCTGGGGCGTGGCCGTTTTGGTTCTTCGCGCTTCAGGCTTTTACGACCCGATGCTTTTTGGAATTGCCGCCTTGGCCTTTGCCGTGGTTCCGCCGCTGGCTTGGACGGCCGCTCGGCGTGAAGTGCCCGGTGACGAGCAGCTCGGGGCCATTTTGGATCGCGACAATCAGGCCGGCGGACTTTTGATGAGCTCCTTCGAACGGGAACTTGGTCCTTGGGAACAGTGGATGGGACCGCTGAACATTCCGAAAATCCGGTGGGAATCCCAGCGGTCGGGTCTGCTCGTTTTTCTGGCCGCCTGCTTTGCCGTAGCGACGGTCCTGTTGCCCGGCTCGGCGATTTCCGGCCCGAATCAGCGCCGTCTCAACATCGACGACCAGGTCCGGCGGCTTACAACCCAGCTTGACGTGCTGGAAGAGGAACAGATTCTCACGCCCGAAGAAGTCGAAGCCCGAAAACTCGACCTGAAAAAAATTCAAGAAGAAGCCGATGGAATGGGCCCGGTGAAAACCTTGGATGCCATTGATCATCTCACCGACCGCATGAATCAAAAAGCGGCCGAAGCGATTGAAAACGCTCAGCGAACGACCGAAACCTTGGCCGAAACGGAATCCTTGTCCCGACAGGTCCGGGAGCTTTCCAGCAAGCTCGACAGTACCACGGCCAAGTCGCTTATGGATGGGCTGGCGGAAACTCTCGAAGAAATGCTCGCTGAAAACGAAGAGCTTGCCGACCAACTGAAAGAGGAATTGGAAAAGAAGAAAAAGAAGGACGAAGAAAAGAAAAAAGAGCAAGGCGAAGACGGTGATGAGCAGTGTGAGAACGGTGAGAAGAATGGCGAAAATGGAGAGGGGGAAGAAAAAGAAATTGGTGAAGGCGAAAAGCAGGCCGGAAAAGATGGTCTCCAGGAAGCCTTGAAGCAGATGCTTGAGGAAAATAACCTGCAAAACATGACCCCTGAAATGCTGGAGCAGCTTTGCGAGGCCATGAAGAATTGCCAAGGAAACAGCGAGCGGATGTGCGAAAATCTGCAAAATGCAGGTTTTCCCATGGACCCCGACACGCTCAAAAAACTTGCCGAGAGCCAGCAGGTCGAAAAGGAAGAAGCTGAACGGATGCTCAGCGACCTTTGGCAGCATGTCACGCCCTGTAACGGGGACGGCGAAGGGGGGGGCGAGGAAGGGCCGGAATTCAGCCCTCGATTCACGGAAAAGCCTGATAGCTGGGCCACGGACCCGAACACGCCTCCGGGAAAGAATCGATTCCAGATGGAAACAAATGAGGAAGGTGCCGAATTCAAGGCTCAATTTCTGCCGCCGGGTGAACTGGAGGCGTTCCGAAACGCCCAAAAAATCGGAGCTTCGATCTCGGCACCGGAATTCAAGCCGGGCGGAACCCAAGGAGACCATGGCGGCGCGTTGCAGGAAACCGGCGGCGGAACCGGTACGGCTCACGGACAAACGATTTACCCACAATACCGCGGGCCTGTGAAGCGGTATTTCGAGCGATAGGTTTTTAATGTCCTTCAGAGTACGAAGCGTCAGCGAATGTCGCGGTTGAGACGGACGCTCACTGGCGTTTCGTGCTTTGATTTTTGAGAAAAATTCCACCATGAAACGTTTCGCTGCTTCCCTTTTTCTGCTGCTGGTTTTCTCGTTCTCCTGCATTTTGTCTGCGGAAACCGGCGATACCGAACAGGATCGGGTTCGCGCCCTGTTTGCCGACGATGCCTGCATGACACTGAACATGGAGCGCGGGCGGCCCGCGATTCGGACCGAAATGTCCACGCTTCGCAAGGCGACCAAGCAGGAAGACCTACTCGACCTGCTGGAGCGGGCCCAGGACTTGTTGGACGGCAAAATGCAGCCGGCGGTTCGGAGCGTGACACTGTCCCGGCATCGCTCGGCCTGGACGGAAAAGAATCTTTATAAGCTCGGTTGTCCTTGGAGCGATTTCCAGCCGACCGGCTTCGCCGCCGAAAAAGGCCGGCCCCTGACGGTGATCGTGGACGTTCCGCCCGACGAGAAAATGCCGCGATTGGTGATCGTCAATTTCCGGGCTTACGACTGGAACGACCAGGACGGACACGATCTGAGGCCCGGCAAAAACGTGATCGTTCCTAAAAAGAACGGGATCATTTATTTTACGAACGGCCACGAGCAGCAAAAAGATCCGGTGGTCCATCTGCCCGAT
>JBEBTM010000145.1:0-9102 GCA_040393745.1 Thermogutta terrifontis
TGATTATCTCACTTCCACAGTTTCTGACCGACTAGGAATTTCGTGGTCGCCGTTTTCTCTAACTTTTTTAGCCCGTTATAGTTGCAAAAGGGATGTCATTTTCCACAATTATCGAAATCGTGCAAGGGCAAAAATTGGCGAATCGATCATTTTCGCCGGATTTTTCGAAAAAAACCGTCACATTGTATTATCTCGCACGGCCCGGTATAATCAACCGCTTCATGTTTAGCCCGACGTACCGGACGTCGAGGCATTTCAAGCAGCGTAACCACTTTCTCCATCAATATTTTCGCCATGCTCAAAGGAAATGCCATCCTCGGGCAGAGCGGCGGACCGACTTCGGTCATCAACGCCAGCCTCTGCGGTCTTATCCAAGAAGCTCTGACCCAGTCCGATGTCATCGACAAGGTGCTCGGCATGCAATTCGGCATCGAAGGTTTCATGCGGGACGAAGTCATCGACCTAGGCAAGGAACGTCCAGAAACCATTGAACAACTTAAGGTAACGCCGTCAAGTGCCTTGGGAAGCTGTCGTCACAAGCTTCAGGATTCGGAATTCCCCAAGGTGCTTGAGCAGCTCAAAAAATTCAATATCCGGTACTATTTCCTGATCGGCGGCAACGACACGATGGACACGATCCACCGTGTTGAAAAGTATTGCAAAGAACAGGGTTACGAACTGCGCGGTGTGGGCGTGCCCAAGACGGTGGACAACGACCTTTTCGCCACGGATCACACGCCCGGCTTCGCCTCGGCGGGCCGTTATGTCGCCATGTCGATCAAGCAGGCCGGTATGCTGGCCCGGGACATGAGGCGAGTCGACCGCTTCTCCGTCTTCCAGACTGTGGGTCGCTCCGCCGGTTGGCTCCCGGCGGCGGCGGCCTGCGCGAAAAAGAACGAAGACGACGCCCCGCATATCATTCTCGTACCGGAAAGGCCGTTTGTGAAAGAGCAATTTCTCCGGGAAGCCAAGGAATCGTACGAAAAGTTCGGCTGGGTCAGTATCGTCTGTGGCGAAGGCGTGTGCTATGCCGACGGAAAGCCGATCAGCGCTTCGGAAACCACGGACAAGTTCTCGAACGTGGAATTCGGCGCCATGGGCGGCGCGAGCGCAGCGGTCACCCTGCACCAGATGCTGTCCAAGGAATTCGGCTGGCGGGGCGAATTCCAGATTTGCGAATCGCTCCAGATGTGCGCCGCCGATCGGGCCGTACAGCTTGACATCGAGGAAGCCTACGCCTGCGGGCAGCAGGCCGTGAAACTGGCCGTGGCGGGAACCAGCGGCGTGATGGTCACCATCGAAAGAAAGTCGAACAATCCGTACAAATGGACCCTGGGAACCGCCCCGCTGTCGAAAGTCGCCTTGGGCGAAAAGCCCATGCCGGACAATTTCATTTGCCCGGATCGATATTTCGTTACGGAAGAGTGCCTCGATTATTTGAGGCCGCTCATCGGGGAATTGCCGGATTATGTACGATTTGACGGCCATCGTTACATCCCGTAGCACTCCCACAAACCTCAAACATCGGTGCGGACTGTCCACGTCGACATTTGGAACTGGTGTTTTATCGTTAACCGAGGAGGTATTTCCATGAAAGCATTTTTCGTTGCGATTGCCATTTTCATCGTCGGGACCGCGATTGTCCGGGCCGAGGAGCCAAAGTCCGAAACACGCAGCTTCGTTGACACGTCCCACTATCGCGTTGTGAACGACAAAACCATCCCACCGGTGTTCGATTACTCCGGTCCGCGCGGTCATCATGGCCAACGGATTTCCAAGCAACCCATTGAATCGGTGATCGCCTGGGCGGACGGCACGATCGCCTGGCAGGTCATGAAAGACGGCGATTGGTACCCCGATGGTTGGTATCATTCGACAATCCCAGCCGAAAAAGTCGAAAAGGCCGTGCAGGCGATTGTCGAAAGTTTCGGAAAATATCCTGTAAAAAATCGCCCCCATGATGAAGCCATTTGGTTTCGGCTGGGCGTCAATTATTCACCCCATATCAGGGTCATGGCTCCGGATTTGTACGAAGATCTGTGGATGGACGACTTTCTCCTCCGGCATTACATCGAAAAACGGGGTGATTTCCAGTCCGGCGACGAAGAAAAAATGATCCACGCCATGATGGAATTGAACGGTCCGTTTGTCAAATTCACAGGGATTATCGATCACTATCGGGAGCACATATCCGATGCCGGACTCGCCCCAAAAGGCGAAAAGAAGTACTCTGACGAGGAAGTAAAAAAATGTGCCGAACTGTTCGCCGCCGATGCGGAACATTTGCTCCTGATGGAAAAGCAGGTGCTCGATCTCGTACCTTCCCATGAAGGATTGACGCCGAAAGACCGCGATTACAAATCCCAGGACGTGAAAGTCGAGCAGGAAACTACGGACGGGCAGAAACCCACGAAGCGCCGTTTTATTTATTCCTTGATTACGGAAGAAGAGCGAAAAGAAATCTGGGAAGAACTCAATCGACGGCGTGAAAAGGCGATCCAGGAATAAACGTGCATTAAAACGAAACCGAGGCCGCCTTGTTCCGGAGCTGAAACGCTCCCTTGAAAAGAGCGGTGGGCTCACGTACAATCAGGTGAAACGAATGTGCTGAAGAAGCGGACCAATGACGGGAAAGACTGAATCACGAGACGAAAATGCTGCAAACCCGGCTCATCACAACCGGCGACGAACTCATGGCGCTGGCCCGACCTTGGAATCAAGCCGTTTATTCGCAATCCGAAACCGATATGCCGTTCTTTTCCTGGGATTGGTTTTACCAGAGCTATCGGCATTACGGCGAACCGGCGGGGGAAAGCCCCGTGGTGATTGCCGTGGAAGACGGTGACCGGCTTTTGGGCATATTGCCCCTGGTGACGGGCTCGCGAAAATCCGCCGGGATCGCCTATCGTACACTGGAATTCTGCAACATCGGCGCTTCACCAAGAAATTCCGCCCTGGTTTTTTCCGATTCGGGCCACACGGAAATCTTCCGGGCAATGTTCGATTGCCTTTTTGCCCGGCGGGATCTCTGGAGCATGATCGAACTGACCAACGTGCCCGAAAACCTGCCGTTTCATCGTTATTGTACGGAAGAAAAAATTTATGACGCTGCTGCGATGATCCGCTGGAAAGGCTTTGTCACGCCGTATTTCGAAGCCGGCGAAAACCTGGACGATTTTTTCGCCTCCCTCGGCCGCGGAACCCGACGGGATCTCAAGCGACGACTGGGGAAATACAAGGATTCCGGCAATACCCGGGGTGTTCGGTTCTACTCGACTCCTGAAGAGCGGGACGAAGCCCTGGAGCTGTTTTTCGAAGTTCATCGGCGAAGCTGGAAGGGCGAATTTCAAAACCCGCATACACCGATCTTTTACCGCGATCTTTACGACGCCTTGAGCCCCGAGGGGCGTGTCATGGTCCCCGTGGTTTCCGTCGACGACAGGCCCATCGCGGCCGGTTTTCTTTTGGTCAACGACCACTGTTTTTATTCGCTCATCAACGACCACGACGCCGCGTACCGTGACCTCGTTCCGGGCCTGATTCTTTTCATCCACGAAGTCGACCACCTGATCAAGTCGGGCCGAAAAAGATTCGACTTCTGTGGCACGGCCTACGATTACAAGGAAAAACTCGCTGACGAACGTTTGCTCCACTCGACATTCCAGATTTTCCATCGTGGACTCAAGTCCCGACTGCTCTTCTCGGCCAAAACCCGATGGCTGCCTATGTTACGAAAATGGCAAGGCCGACCGGAACCTGACGATTTTGTTTCCGCGTCGCCGTATTGACGTTACTCCATCCAACTCGGAAGTTTTGGCGAAGACGCTTCCCCATCCGCTTTTTTTCATAGATTCCATGTCAACATTTTCCCTGGAAGTTATCCATGCCGCTCGTCCCGCCAAACCGCCCAAGGCCGTCATGTTCGATTTTGACGGTACCGTCAGCCTGATCCGCGAAGGTTGGCAGGCGATCCTGCTGGAAATGGAAACCCGGCTCTTGGAAAAGACGCCACGCGGCCATGAAATGTCAAAAGACGAACTGGCGAAAATCGTTACTCGGCAAATTGAATTGAATATCGGCAAGCAAACGATTTATCAGTGCGTGTCCTTGGCCGACCGGATGCGGGAGTTCGGTGGCGAGCCCGAAACGGCCGAGGCATACCTAGCCGAATACGAACGCCGTTTGAATGAACGGATCGCACCGCGATTGGAACATCTCAGGCGTGATGGCGACCGGAAAATGCTGATGATTCCCGGCACCGTCGAGTTGCTCCAGGCACTCCGGCGGCGAGGCGTACGACTCTATCTGGCCAGTGGAACGGAAGACGGAGCCCTCAAGGAAGATGCCCGACTCCTCGGTGTGACCGAGTATTTCGACGGGGGCATCTATGGCGGCCAAAAGGACCCGAGCCAATTCTCCAAGGCGATGATCGTCGATAAAATATTACGGGAGAATAACTTAACCGGCGAAGAACTGACCGGATTCGGCGACGGACACACGGAAACGGTTGATGTGCGTGCCGTCGGCGGTTTCACTGTCGGCGTGGCCTCGGACGAACAGCACGGGGCCGGCATCGATGCATGGAAGCGCCGGCAACTGATCGACGCAGGCGCGGATTGGATCATTCCGGACTACACGAATCTGGCAGTACTCGAAGATCGACTTTTTAACCACGGATGCTGAAGGATTCGTGACCCGGACGGCCTCAATCGTACCGCAGCATTTCGAGATTATCGGCGTCGATGCGGCGGGTTCGGTTCGGGTCGTGCGGATGGAAGAGGATGGCAACCTGTGTGGCTACGACATTTATGAACTGCGGCCGGAACATGGTTTCCGAGCCCGGTCCGGCCGAAATCGGGGCGCCGGGGGGATCGATGATCGTGAGAATTTCATTCGCCAGAATCTTACCCGATGCCACTTCGATGGCCTGCACTTGGACGTGAGCCCGCCCCTGCATCAAATAAGGCGAGCTGGGATCGCGAAGCTGGAAACCCAAGAGATCGATTCCGATGATGATATCCGCTTCGATGCTTTTATCCAAGCCGATTTCTCGGAATGAATCGTATTCATTATTGCAGTTGTCGAGCCAAGCTTCGACTTTCACCTGGTCGATCATTTCCAGCTTTTTGTTCTTGGCGTTGTTGCCGATGTGCATGCTGACCATTTGGGCAATCTTGGCCGGCGCATTTTGAACTTCCATGGGGTTATTCGCCATGGATCGACACACGATGGCCGCTTTAAGCGGACCCTTTTTCTTGTTAAAAATGTCGTGCTTCGGCGCAACATCCGTACCGTTAATGAGATAAACAATCGTAAAAATGGCCGATTGGCAGCCGGTCGACGGCAACGCCGCAAGGCCGAGCAGACAAACAAGCAAGGCCAAGCCGAAGTGACGACGCGAATTTTTCCGGTCCGAAGATGTTTGACTGTCCATGGAATCCATTCCAGGTTGAGTGTGTTATAAACCGAATTCGTTATGGGCTGAAAAACAAATCCGGTAAAGCAAAGAAATGAAACTTCTTTCTCAAGTACGGAGGGGTATCTCCCCTTCTTCGTTATCGGCTATTTATGCCGGTTTAATCAATTTTTCAGTCGTCAATTCCCTGAAAATCGGAAATTCCCCGACAACCGGACTCAAGATAGGTTGACAGGAGAATTTGGGCGGCAATTTTGTCACGCCGTTCCTTGCGTTTCTTGTTGGTCAATTTGGCTTGGCGGAGATAATGCTCCGCTTCAACCGAAGTAAAACGTTCATCAACGTAATCCACGTCAATCCCGGTCACTCCCCGGAGCCAAGCACCGAAAAGCAGAACTTCCCGTGCCTTATCGCTCACTTGTCCGCTCAAATGCAGAGGCAAACCCACGACGAATTTCATGATCCGTTCTTCCGTGACAAGCCGCTTAAAGTACTCGGCGTCTTTCGATTCCGACTTTCGGACGTATGTCTCGTATGGACTGGCGAGAAGTCGGTCAGGGTCACTCACCGCAACTCCGATGCGAACGGTTCCATAATCAATCCCAGCCACTCGTCCAAAGGATTCCGTGTGCATTTCTTTTCCCGTTTCTCCAATTTTCATGGCGAATGCCAATATATTGGAAACGTTGTCAAATGGATCGGTTTTCAATCGTTTCTTGTCGCACCCACTCGACATAATCTCTTGGCAGAAAACAAGTTGAATGGCGATTGGCCGCAGGAATATTTTCCGGCCATTTACGGATAACTACAAAAAACGCCGCCGTTTTCTCACCGGAAAACAGCGGCGTTCTTCATTTTGAGAGATGCTTGAAAACTTACCAAGCGAAATGCGCAAACGCTTTGTTCGCTTCGGCCATACGGTGAACGTTTTCCCGCTTTGTGATCGCAGTACCTTCCCGATTGTAGGCGTTAAGAAGTTCATTGGCAAGCTTTTCGTGAGTCGGCTGCCCCTTCTTGTCACGCACGGCCAAGAGAATCCATCGAATCGCAAGACTCTGTTGGCGATTTTTTTGGACCGGCATGGGAACTTGATACGAAGCACCACCAACACGTTTGGAGCGGACCTCGATGTTCGGCTTGACGTTATCCAAGGCTTGGTGGAAGACTTCAATGGGCGATTTGTCCGTGATTTTTTCAGCGATCACGTCCAAGGCACCATAAAACACGCCCTGCGCGGCAGTCTTCTTACCGTCCCACATGAGGCAATTGATGAACTTGCTCGCCAAAATCGAATGATAGACGGGATCCGGCTTTAACTGCTTTTTGCTGGCGGTGATGCGACCCATTTTTTCGTATATTCTCTAATTGCTGAATTGATTGGTACTCGAACGCTTCTTATTGAAGCAATTATTTTTTCTTCTTCACAGCGCCTTTTTGAACTTTTTTCGCTCCATAACGGCTACGGGCCTGACGACGACCATCCACACCGGTGGAATCAAGCGTCCCACGAATAACCTGGTAACGAACGCCAGGCAAGTCGCGAACCCGACCGCCACGGACGAGGACGATGGAGTGTTCCTGCAACGAATGTCCTTCACCGGGGATATACACGGTGACTTCCTTGCCGTTAGAGAGGCGAACACGTGTGATCTTCCGCAGAGCCGAGTTCGGCTTTTTCGGCGGCATGGTACGCACCAAGAGGCAAACACCGCGTTTCTGGGCACATTTCTCCAAAACGGGCGACTTGCTTTTGTAAATCGGTTGCTTGCGGTTTTTACGAACGAGTTGGTTGATCGTCGGCATAAATCTCTGACTTTTCTAAGCGAAAGGTGTGGTCCTTCTGCGCAAAATGAAGCATGGCATTCAATCTAGGCCACTAAGGATACCCGGTTTCCCTCCCCTGTCAAGCGGGGTGAGTCGGAGAAAAGACCTCTTGAAGCAAAAACGGAAAATCCGTAATATCGGCGTTGTTCCGCTGCGATCCAACGTCCGACTCATGGAATTTGGTAATGCTATCTTCAAAGAGCAAACCTCTGATTCTCACTGTCGTTGTGATGCTTTGCACTGGGTGCCTTTGTGATGACAAGAAGTTCGGATCCCCCAATTTGCTGCATCCGGAACACATTGTCATTCAAAGCGAGCGGATGAAACAGTTCGACCATTTCACGCGTAGCGACATCGGACCTGCCATACCGGGAGATCGCCCCAGGGGAACCATGACACCCCGACCCGCCATTCAGCGGTATCGAGAAGCCGAACCGGCACTTCGTTACAATTACGTTCAATATTTTATACCCGATTAAGGCGACAAAATGACCCGAAAAAATATGGCATCCCTACTGTTCGCCTCGGTTTTGGCTTTTTCGGCCGGCTGTGTCGCGGACCAGGATAAGTTTGGAACGCCGAACCTATTGCATCCGGGACACATTAGCGAACAACAGGCTAAGATGCGGCGTTTCGATCCCTTTACACGATCCGACATTGGCCCCAGTATCCCCGGTGATCGCCCCAGTGGCTCCACGGCCCCCACTCCCAGTTCGCAGCACATTCAGGAATACAAGGAAAGCCGCTACTAGGGGAACAGAGAATTAGCAAGACCTTTTGGGCTTCACGCAGAGCCGCTGAGAGGAAACCGTGTCGTAAGGATTTCAAGAACCGGTCGCGCAGCGCGGCAGAGGCTCCGGGTAACCCCTCAAACGCAACGCGCCATGATAACACGAAATCTTGTCATCGTTCTTCTGTTTTTCGCCGTTCTTCCGGCGGCGTCGAAAGTCGGGGCCACTTCGTTCGCCCCGCCGCCGACGCATGATTTTTTTTACGCCGTTTACGATCAAGACACCGGCTCCTACGTGCTCCTGCCGCAGGAAGCCCGCCCTGTCGCGTTTTCTCCGGACGGAACCGCCTTCGTCACGTTGGATCTCGCGCAGAAAACCCCGACGCTTTGGCGTTGGCAGGACAGCACGGCAAAACCGACTCCCCTGGAATTGCGACCGGGAAGCGATTTTTTCCGGATCGTTCGCTTTTCCCCGGATTCCTCCTGTATTCTCCTGGGAACGACGACCCACCCCGTGGTGAAAGGCCCCGAGAATCCACCGTCCTGCCTGGGCGTTTTCGATGCGCAAACCGGTCGCCTTTTAACGACCCTGGCGGGCCTGAACGACCGGGCTGTGAGGCTTGAACTGGAATTCCTGCCCGGCGGGAACGACCTGATCGTCGGTATTTGGAGCCCGAACGAAACCCGGGTTGCCGAGATACTGTCGATCGGGCCGGCCGTCGATATCGTTTCCTACAGCGTCGAAACGGCCCGAATCAATTATCGCACAAATCAAATTCTCTGGCGATCCGCTGCCGGATATACGAAACTATCCGCCGATGGTCAAAGGGCTCTGCTGGAAGATTCCACGCACGTCTCCTGCACGGACACCCGAACGGGCGACATTCTTTGGCGGGCGCCGTGCATGGATGCCTATTTTTGCGAAGCGGAAAACCTGGTCCTGGCCACTCGCTCCGAAAAAACGGTTCGAGGCTTGCTTTTCAAGAAGGAGGATACGAGACTGTTTCTAACGACCTACCGGCGTGAGACGGGCGAGAAGGTCCTGGAAGTCGAAGGGCAATTGGACGGCATTTCCGACGACGGCTCCCTCAGGATCATTCGAGGTCCCGGTTCGAATAATATTTATGTCCAG
>JBEBTM010000146.1:0-9101 GCA_040393745.1 Thermogutta terrifontis
CATTGCCAACGAGACCATCCTGCAAAAACCGGAGCCCGAGGTGAAAATGGGGCTCCTGACCTATCGAGACAAGGGAGATGATTACGTCACGAAAATGTTTGACCTGACCGACGACATCGACTCGATTTACGGACACCTGCAAACGATCCAGGCCGGGGGCGGCGGCGATACGCCGGAATCGGTCAACCAGGCCCTGCACGAAGCGGTTCACAAAATGACCTGGAGTCCTGTGGAGAAGGAGGTCTATCGTGTCATCTTCCTCGTCGGCGACGCCCCGCCGCACATGGATTATGAAGACGATGTGAAATATCCCGAAACGTGCAAATTCGCGGCGGAAAACGGAATCATCATCAACACGATCCAATGCGGTGGCATCGGCTCCTGCACGCCGATCTGGCAGGAAATCGCCTTGAAAAGCGAAGGGAATTTCGTGCAGATGGCCCAGACGGGCAACGTCATTGTCGTCGAATCGCCCTACGACAAGGAAATCGCCGAACTCACGGGGAAGCTGAATGCGACGGTCGTCGCTTATGGAGACCTGCGGCAGCAGGCGGCGGTTTCAGGTAAATTGGACGTTGTGGCAAAGTCGTCGATCACGGCCAACGCGGATCGGGCTCGCTTCAATAGCATCTCCGGCGGCAAAGCCATCCAGGGACGCGGTGACTTGCTGGCCGATGCGGAAACGGATGAAAAGTTGCTCGAAAAGACCGAGGAGTTACCCGATGAACTCAAAAAGATGACGCTGGAAGAACGCAAGGTCTACGTGGAAAAGAAGCAAGCCGAGCGTGACGAAGTGAATAAAAAGCTCGGCGAACTCACGGCCCAGCGGGCTCAGTGGATGGCCACGGAAGGCAAAAAAGTCCGCATGGAAACCGCCGCCCGGGCTTCGACGGTCGTTCGGGGAGCGGCGGCCTACGGTGGAGCCCTTCCAGCAAGTGCGGCCCCATCGGCGAGTTTGCCTTCGGATCCGGGAACGCCTGCGGCTCCGTCGGCGTCGTTCGACGAAAGCGTTACGGAAACGATCCGCTCCCAATTCCAGCGGGCGAACGCGAAATAATCGCCCTTGAGGGGAGCGCACAAAAAAACACGGAGCATTCGGGCTCCGTGTTTTATCGTGTGAATATTGCCGGATCAGAAGTCGTTTTCCGTCGACAGCGGCATGTTGTACCGGCCCTTGTAGGTTTCCTGCTGCTTCTCCCGGGCCTTCTGCTGGCTCTCCTGACGGATCTTCTGGCTCAATACCGCCGCATCGTACCATGTGAAGCTGAGCTCCGGATTCGAAGCGTATCGGCCCAGCATCCGCAGGGTTTCAGCCCGATTGCTTTCGGTGTACAGAAAGACGTAACGCTCTTCGCCCTTGACCAATGCCAATACGTTGATGTCCTGACTCACGGCGCTGTTTCCTTCGGCGGGTAAAACGGAGCTTTCGCTCTCGATACTGTTGAGGAGGGGAAACGTAACGAAATCGGCGTGCTTTTCCATGGTCTCGGTATCAATGTGAAGGTTAAGGTCCTTCGAGGCCGGAAAAATCGCGTCATTGGTATACATCGGTCCGAAACATGGTTTCATTCCAACTTTTTTTCGCGATTTCCGGATATTTGGCCTCGAAAAAAATTGTAAATATTACATGCCCAAAAACTCTCCGTAATTTACTACGAAGAAAAAATCAAAAAGGTTGAGCTATTCTTTCTGTTTTATTGTCCGTGCCTGACACTACTGCCCGCCGCCGATCCAGAATTTCTTTTGCCGGACAACTTTCTCCGACTGGTCGATCCCGCCTCGGGAGCCGAACATTTCCCAAATGTGCATCCGACAACAGAACCGCAGGAATTCGACTCGGTTGTTCAAAATCGTTTTGCTGCCGATAATGCGTTTGTCATCCCGGAACAGGAAATCGTAATCGTCCAGGGCTTGTGTGAATTCGCTGTCGTTGCCCTCGTAGAACGAAATGTGATTCATCACGGGCGCGTCGCTTTTGACCGTTGGCTGTTCCTTTTCCGCCCGTGGACCCTCGGGAGTGAAGCCGCGCGGGTCGGGCCAATCGATCGGCAGGCCTGGAAAGCGATCCGGTTCGCCGTAGATCATGCCGGGCCGGCCTGCCACGGGTGTGCCGGGCATCATGGCACCGTAGTTCGGCGGCGCGGGAACCTGTTGGTCGACCATTCCGTACTGGAGGATTTCCTCCGGTGTGAGGTACATCGGCTGCGGAAAACCGGGATATTGCCCTTGAAATCCGCCGGCGTCTCCGTTTTGCCGCAATGCCAGCGGTTCCTGATTTTGTTTCGACCACGGCGTCGGTAGCGGTCCATCGTGCAGCGGATGCGGCAGTTCCGGATCGTACAGCGCGGCTTCCTGCTGCTGGTTTTGTTCCCTGTAAATCGTCATCTCGTCCGGAAGCGTCACGCCCGTCATGGTCAGGTGGGCGTTAATGAAATCGTCCTGAACCTTCTCGACGTATCGGGCCTGCATGTTGTCGGAGGAATCGCCGCGATATGGAGGGCCTGAATAGGCTGCGGGACGAATCGGGTTCGAATTTCGAGCTTCCCGCTGCGGTTGTCGGGAAGGACGCTGCGTCGTGGGAAGGTCTTGTTTGTCGGTGCCATCTTCCGTGGTTTTCGGATTGAGGCGATCCCGGCGTTCCTGTTCAAGTTGTTTCTTGGTCACCGGTTCGTAATCCGGCTCCTGCGTACGAAGCTGAGCGGCTGCGAGCGTCATCTCAGCTTCCCGGACCGTCTTCATGGGAATGTCACCTTCGTATTTTGTTCCCCAAGGCAGCCCACGACCGGGCACAATCGGATGATGGTACGGATTGACCGAATACCATTCCGTCTCGAATTTGATGCTCCGGGGATAATAATCATAATAATGATGAATTTTACCGATGACAACGACATCCACTTCAAGGATTTGAGCAAGATAGCGGATTTCATTTACCGACTGCAACTCTGTCAAACCCTCTGCGAGCATGACTTCCTCGACCCGGCGATTGGCGATAACGTGAAAACCTTCAACACGTTGCAGCTCGTTGGCAAAGCAGTCGGCAACCTCGCGGCCATTCACGGCAGGATTATTCGTTTCGTTGTAAAACGGCACCACGGCAACACTTCGCAGCATGGGAAACGGATTAAGCAGCGTCGGCTTGTACCGAACCTCGGGCAGAATCTCACATCCGAGAAAAGAAAGCACCGTTACGGTGACCATCAGGATGATGAGATATTTGGTCTTCATAAGCGGTATGATCGGCATAATCCGCAATGTTTCTCTAGTTTATTTTCAGAAAATGCGACAATGTCTCATCAGCCTGTGTTCTGGCATTCACTAGAATGTTAAATAAAACAATATTTCGGCCTAATAAAGCGAAAATATCGTTTAATATGACAGTTTCGACATGTATGGCATTTCATCAGGAGAAACATGTGAGGTTCCGTCGTTTTCCAACGCCGCCACACCGTTGGCGCGGTATTTGCTAGTGTTAAAGATCCCCCACATTTGTTCCAGCATCGCACCCACAGGAGAATTGACCCAATGCCCTTAGATCGCCTTTTCAGCTCTCTCGTACTTACCTCGGCTCTTTTGATTGTTCCCATCATTGGTTGCAGTCCCGAGTCGGGAAGGCAGATTACCAATGTTTCCTACGATCCGACACGGGAAATCTACAAGGAATACAACGAGCTTTTCGTCAAGCACTACAAGGAACTCAAAGGTGTCGACGTCACTGTTTCGCAAACCCACGGCGGATCGGGGAGTCAGGCATTAAGCGTCGTCAACGGTCAGCGGGCCGATGTGGTCACGCTTGCGCTGTCGTATGACATCGACATCATTGCCGGCAAAGCGAATCTGCTCCCGGCCGACTGGCAGTCCCGGCTGGAGAACAACAGTTGCCCCTATACGTCGACCATCGTGTTCTTGGTTCGCAAGGACAATCCGAAAAACATCCGCGACTGGGACGACTTGCTCCGGCCCGAGGTGGAAATCATCACGCCGGACCCGAAGACCTCGGGTGGGGCACGCTGGAATTATCTGGCTGCCTGGGGGTATGCCCTGAAGCAGGAGCTCGGTGATTTATCCGTGCTCAAAGACCCTGAAAAAGCCGAGGAAGTCAAAGCGGCCCAGCTCAAAGCCCGGGAATTCGTCAAGAACATGTTCAAAAACGTCAAAACGATGGACCCCGGTGCCCGCGGCGCGACGGCCCGGTTCGCCGACCAGGGGGCCGGTGACGTTCTGCTCGCCTGGGAAAACGAAGCCCTGCTCTATTCCAAGCAGCGGGCCGACAAGGGTTTCGAAGTCGTCGTGCCCAGCATCACGATCCGGGCCGAGCCGCCGGTCGCTTTGGTCGATAAGAACGTGGACCGCTATGGCAGCCGGGAAATCGCCGAGGAATATCTCAGATATCTTTACCAGCCGCCGGCACAGGAGATCATCGCCAAAAATTATTACCGGCCCTCGAATCCGGAAATCCTGGCGAAGTACGAAAACGTGTTCAAACCCGTCGAAATGTTCACCATCGGTGAAGTCTTCGGCTCCTGGCGCGACGTACAGCAACAACACTTCAACAACGATGCCGAGTTTGACAAAATGATCATGGAAAACGCGGGAAGATAATGAATAGACATTGCCAATCTCACGTCCGTTTTGAAATTTGAATTCGTCCAAAAAAGCCCGCTGCCCGGTTTCGGGTTAACCTTGGGGCTTACCGTCGTTTACCTGGGGCTGGTCATTCTCCTGCCGCTCTCGGGGCTCTTCGCGACTGCGCTGGGGATGACCCCCGCGCTCTTTTGGAAGACGATCACGAATCCGCAGGTCGTTGCGGCTTTCAAGTTGACCTTCGGGGCCTCACTGATCGCGGCGACGCTGAACGCTTTTTTCGGGTTCATCATCGCCTGGGTGCTTGTCCGTTACAAATTTCCGGGCCATCGGCTCGTCGATTCGATGGTCGATCTCCCGTTTGCCTTGCCCACGGCCGTTTAAGGGCTCGCGCGGGCCGAGATTTATTCCCGTCACGGCTGGATCGGACGTTATCTGCCCTTTGACGTGGACGGCACGCAAATCGGCGTGCTGGTCGCGCTGACGTTCATCGGGTTGCCTTTTGTCGTTCGGGCCATGCAGCCGGCTTTGATGGACATCGAAGGCGAACTGGAAGAAGTCTCCGCAAGCCTGGGGGCCACACGCTGGCAAACGTTTTGGAAGGTTATCTTTCCCACGGTGTTACCCTCGCTCATCACGGGTTTCGCCATGGCCTTCGCACGAGCCTTGGGGGAATACGGGTCCGTGATCTTCATCTCGGGCAATAAAATATTCGAAACGCAAATTATCTCTTACGTCATCATCAACCGCCTCTATTCCGGCGACGACAACGGAACCATGATGGCCACCGCCATTGCCATCACCATGCTCTTCACGTCGTTCGCCCTGATGTTCCTGATCAATATGGTTCAATTATGGACGAAAAAGGGCCGATAACGCTTGCGTTCTAGCCGCATAGCGTGTATTGATTTTACCACGCCATGAAAGTCGAACACATCATCAAACACGAACACCGCCAGATCCGCGAGGCGACGACCGAGCCGCTTTGGATGCGTTTGCTCCTGGTTTTCACGGCCGTGGCCTTCCTGTCGCTGTTCCTGCTTTTGCCGCTTTTGTGCGTTTTCATGACGGCCTTTTCCGACGGCGTGAAAATGTTCGTCGCCGCGGTCACGGAAAAAAATGCGCTCGCTTCGATCCGGCTCACGGTGTTGACCGCCGTGATCGTCGTGCCGCTGAACGTCGCTTTCGGACTTGCCGCGGCTTGGTGCCTCGGCAAGTTCGAATTCCGTGGCAAGGGTTTTCTCATCACGCTCATCGACGTTCCCTTCGCCGTTTCGCCGGTCATCGCGGGCCTGTTGTTCGTCTTTCTTTTCGGCGCCCGGAGCACGCTGGGCGGCTGGCTTGACGAAAACAACATCCGAATCATCTATGCTTTTCCGGGCATCGTACTGGCGACGATGTTCGTGACCTGTCCGTTCGTCATTCGGGAACTGTTGCCGATCATGCAGGCTCAAGGTTCGGAGGAAGAACTGGCCGCCCGGGTGCTCGGCGCAAGCGGCTGGCAGATTTTCTGGCGGGTCACGCTGCCCAATATCAAATGGGGCCTGCTCTACGGAGCGATTCTCTGCAATGCCCGGGCGATGGGCGAATTCGGAGCCGTGGCCGTGGTTTCGGGCAAGGTTCTGGGCCAAACCTGCACCATGCCGCTGCAAATCGAGATCCTGCACCAGGATCCCGCTTCGACATCCGCCCCGTTCGCCTTGGCCGCCATTCTCGCCTTTTTAGCCATTATCACGCTCATCGTGAAGTCCATCGTGGAGCTGCGTACCGCCCCGGAGGGACACTGAAGAACGATAAAAAAACAACGAGCCTCAACCCCAGCAGAATATGTCCGAACCTTGGAAAACCCGAATTGAAACCATGGCCGCCGGGATTCGACGCCGCGTTTTGGCCCACACCTTGGCACGCAACGGCGGTTATCTGAGCCAAGCCTGCTCGGCGGCGGAATTGTTTGCATCGCTGTACGGAAAAATCCTGAAGCTGGCCCCGTTGGATCAACCGCTCCTGCCGGGCCCCTTTCCGGGAACGCCGGGGCTCCGTCAACCGGCCATGACCGGTGAAGCGTACAACGGCGGAGGATTGCCTGACTGCGACCGTTTCATTCTTTCCCCTGCACAGTATGCTTTGGTGTTGTACGCCGCGCTCATCGAGGCGGGCCGGATGGACCCTCGGGGCATGGAACAATACGATCGGGACGGGAGCACGGTCGAAATGATCGGCGCGGAACATTCGCCTGGCATGGAAGTTACGACAGGTTCGCTCGGGCAGGGAATCAGCCAGGCCGCCGGAATCGCCTGGGCTCGGCGGCAAAAGGGCGAAACCGGTCGGGTTGTCATGATGATGTCCGATGGCGAATGCCAGTCGGGCCAGTTCTGGGAAGCCGTCCAAGCCGCGAGTTATCACCGGCTCGGTAACATGCTCGTTTACGTTGACGTGAACGGCTTCCAGTGTGACGGCCCCATGCAAACCGTGATGCAATTGGAACCGTTCGACAAACGGCTCGAAGCCTTCGGGGTCCGGGTTTTCCGCATTGACGGGCACGACATCGACGAACTGGTCCGGCTCGGCGAACTTCCGGCCGCGGAAACGCCCACTTTCGTCCTCTGTGACACGGACCCATGCCGGGACATGGAGATCATCAAACGGCGGTACCCGAAATATCACTACGTCCGATTTCTCTCCTCGGAAGAAAAAGCGGAATATCAGGCATTCTACGACAACGCGATATCATGTGATTCGCTCCGACTGGGGATGCGGTAAAGCGTGATCCCTGAAGTTCTTCAATCGATGTTGTCCACTTGCCTCCCCGCCTTTCGCGGGGTTCTTTTTTGCCCTTGCGGCGGGTTGTGGAAATCGTTATTGTTGCCCGTTCCACCGTCAGAATTGTTTCGGTACGGAGTTCTCCGGGCCGAATCCGTCTTTCGGGGAAAGGCAAGCCCATTTGACAGACCCGTCGCAGGCTCCCACATGAGACCTTGGCACAGTCAATTTTGGAATTACATGAGACTTACATCGATTTTTGCTTCGACTTTTTTCGGAATCGGCCTTTTGCTGAATGCTCTTTTTTGCGGCATATTGTCTGCCCAGAGCAGCGTACCGTCATTTCACGATGTTATTCAGGATCCTTCCTATACTTCTCAAACGGCCCTGCCGTCGGGTTATATGACCCCCGGTTTTGATCCGCAACCAGCTCCGGCGGCCTACGCAACCCCACCTGCGGCGTCCTATCCGGTGCAACCGACTCCGGCGGCTCAACCGTATTATCCAGTGCCCTCGCCTACAGAGTACCAGCCTTATTCGACACCGAACCCGGCGACCTACGATCCCCGGACAACGACCAACTACTCGACCTCGATTCAACCACCCGCTGCGTTGCCGACGATTTATCCGACAGCTCCCCAGACGACTTATCCCACACCGATTCCGTCGATCCGGGACATTCCGGCCCAAGATAATTCTCGACCCTCGCAGTACTCCTATAACGAGCAATTCCGGGCTCCGGCGGCCAATCGGACGCCTGCCGACTCCCGGCAATGGTTCGGGGCCGGCATTGCCACGACATCGAAGACGGAACACGTCGATTCCAACTACGAAGTCGATGTCAATCCCACGGGCGAACATAAAAACGACCCGAATTCGGTCCTCGACGTTCGCATTACGGGCAATAACCAGATCGAAGCGAAGGACATCATCAAGATCATCAAAACACGGCGCGGCCGGCCCTACAGCGAGCCCGATCTCGAAGAGGACAAACGCGCTTTGCTCCAAAAAGGCTGGTTCATCGACGTGCGTCCCAGGGTTGAAAAAACGCCCAACGGATATATTGTCACGTTTACGTTCCTGGAACGACCTTTGTTGCATTACATCCGGATCGTCGGAAACAAGGCGCACACGCGCAAAGTTTTGCTTGAGGAAGCGAACATCCAGCCCGGCGACGCTCTGGACCACATCGCCGTCCACCAGGCCAAGGAGCGCATGGAGCAATATTACCGAGACAGCGGCTATTACCGGGTCCACATCGAAGTCATTTCCGGCGACCAGATCGGCGACCGAGGCGCGATCTTCTGGGTCGACGAAGGCCCCAAGCAGCGTATTCTCGATGTTGAATTCCAAGGCAATTCGATTGCCAGTTCGAGCCGGTTGAAAACGCTCATCCAGTCGAAACCCGGCTGGTTTTTCTGGATCAACAGCGAATTCACGAGAAAAAAGCTGGACGAGGATCTCGAAGTCCTCACGGCCTATTATCGGAAACTCGGCTACTTTTACGCCAAGATTGATCGCGAATTCGAGGAAGGCGAGGGTTACACCGGACTCGGACAGAACCGGGCTTGGATCAAGGTGAAATTCGTGATCGACGAAGGTCCGCGTTGCCGGCTTCGGGACATCCGTTTCATCGGCCAAAAGGTTTACGACGAGCAGTGGCTCAAGAAGACGATGAAGCTGCCCAAGGAAAAATACTTCAACCAAGACATGCTCGAAGTCGACATGCAGCGGATCAAGGAGGAGTACGGCAAGAT